>NZ_NSGT01000026.1:0-53950 GCF_009192905.1 Xanthomonas sp. LMG 12459 | reverse complement strand
CGCATCAAAGGCGGACGTGCCGACGTGCGGCGCGTGCTGTACATGGCCACCTGGGCCAGCATCCGCGCCAAATCCCCCTTGGCCAACACCTACGCACGTCTGCGCGCAGCGGGCAAGCCGGCCAAGGTCGCCATCGTCGCCTGCATGCACAAGTTCCTGCGCTGGCTCAATGCCATCGCGCGCGATCAGGCCCCGTACGCTCCTCCTGTCATCGCAGGTGCATGACAGTTGACTCCTACAAGGCCACGACACATGCCGCTAAATCGCAGCGAAAGCGCGTCACCGGGGCATCCTTCAGTCGCTGTCCACCCCGAGCACGCTCAAGCGCAGCGGCGGTGCATCCGGCCCGATCGGCGCATGCGCCAGGGTTCCGGTCACCCTCACCACCTGGCCGACACCTTCTTCGCGCAGATGCGCCGCCTGGTCCGCGGTGACCGCCAGCCGCAGCTGGCGCACCTGCTCGTGCCGCGGCTGGCGCCCATCCGCCGACGCCGCCACGCACAGCGGCTGCGGCAGGATCAGTACCTCTTCCTGGGTCGCTGCCGCACCGGCAGCGGCGTCCGGATGCGTATGCGTATGCGTATGCGGGACAGCAGGCGCGGCGGCGTCGGTGGGCGACGGCGCCAGAATACCGGACAGGGTGACCTGAGTCGGACCATACGGCAGGCAATGCCTGGGCGCCGCCATCAGCTCGGGCGAGGTGCCGATCAGCAGCAACGGGAACAGCGACAGGGTACGGATCGGCATGGTGGCACGCGGATGGAGAGGGACCGCCGAGCATACCCAAGCGCGATGGCGCGTGTGCTGCAGTCCCTGCCATCGCGTCGGGCAGCCCTACCGGCGGTCAGGATTCGCGTTCCACCACCACGTCGGTGAACCGTGGTTCGGCCGCGATCAGCGCATGCAGCCGCGCAAAGCACGGATCGTCGTCGCGCATCGCATGGCGGCCGAGCAGCCGCTCCCAGAACGAGCGCTCCTTCTCGATCTGCAGCATCCAGGTATGGTTGCCATCGACCTCTTCCTCGGCGTAGGCGCCGACCAGGTAGGTGCGTCCCTGGCATTCGGCTTCGGAGGCCCAGCCCCAGTCCTCCGGGTCCGGCTCGGACAGGACCATGGCGTCGCCCACACGCACGCGCAGCCAGTCCAGCAGCGAGCTGCCGCGGATCGGATTGATCGGATTCTCCGGCTCGGCGCTCACCTCGAGCAGGCGGGAGCGGAAATGGATGACAGGATGCATGCGGCAGCTTGACTCTCGAACGATCGGGGGGCGGACGCGCGCATCGGCGTGGCTGCGTCATGGCGCGCAGGCGCGGATGGGCGGTCCAGGAAGGTAACGCATGCACGGCCGCCCAGGTGGACAACGGTGCGGCACGTCATGCAACCCGGTGGCGGCCGGCATCGCCGTCTGCGGCACATGGGCATCTCTCGCAGCGCCCTGCCACCGGGGACCGACACCGTGGTGCAGCGACCGGCCGGACCCATTGCAGCACGGGCGCATGACAACTCATCGCATCTGTCGTAGACAGGCACGCGCGCCCAGATACGTCCAGATGCCGATTGCGACGGCAAGCCAGACGCTGGCGACCTTGCTGCAGGCCGAGGCGAAGGCCAGGTACGGAAACGAGTCGCCGGGAGGACCACCTTGCAACGACGCTGTGCCCCCGCGTTGCCAGAACGTCAGCCACGCCTCGACACCGCACCACAGCGGCAGCACCCAACCGGCGGACAGCAGCGCGATCGCGAGGGCGAGCAGGCGCTGCTTCATCGCACACCGCCAAGTGCCGACATCGCCACGCGGCAAGCAGCGTGGTCGTGCGACGGATCCGCAAGCCGGTTGAGCCGCCACAGGGCGATCGACCGTCGCGGCAGCCCTCCCGCCGTCATGGCGACGCAGCTGCGGCACAGCCTCACGGTGTTTGCTCCGGCTCCGGCTCCAGATCCGGCTCGAACGGACGATCGGGCAGGCGCTGCCCGCACCACGGACAGAACTGCACACAGATCGCATCATTGAGGTACCAGGTCGGATCCTCGCCACGGAACAACTCGAAGCCGATCCGCACGACCCTGTCCGGCTTGGTCACCGCCGCGAACATGCTGCTGCAGCAGTAGCGTGCAATCCGCTTGCGCCACACCACCCGCTCCGGGAACTGCGCGTCCATCCAGGCGGCGCTCCAGGCCTGGCATGCCGAGCACTGCGCCAGATGCGACAGCGCCGCGAAGGTTGGTGGGTCAGGGAAGTGCTCCTCTTCCACCTCGATCATGCACTCCAACGCCATCACCAGTTCGGGGCGCTCGTCGATCTGATCGCGCAGGGTCGACAGCGTGTAACGCGTGGTGAAGCAGGTGGCCGAGTGAGGCATGGGTAGGTGCAATCCGTTGCAGTCGACAGCAAGCGTAGCGCTGTGTGGCCGCTTCGGGGTTAAGTCCCCGCTGCCTGCCACAGCGCATAGCCCAACAGCCCAAAGCCCACCAGGGCAAACCCGCCCCAGAAGGCCGCCGCGTCGGCCGAGACCACGCGTGGGGCCAGGTACGCGCTGCGCTTGTCGGATTTGCTGCGCCGTTTGCTGCTCCACGGTTCGACACTGTAGTAACCGAACGAGAACGTCGGCACCACGAGCATACCGACGACATAGCACAGACCATAGAGGACGATCTCGACCAGCGGGCGCAGGACGACCTCGGTCAACAGGCTCGCGGGCATGGTGTCACCTGATCCAGACAGAAGTGATGTGCGGCGTTGGCCTCGCCCCTGCGCCGAGGCTGCATGCGATGCTCGCCGAGCGGGCACTGGCCGTCAACGGCCGGCGCCCTCGATCACCGGCTGTCGCTCAGCAGCCGCTGCACCAGCTCGAATCCGAGCACCGACATCGACGGATAGCACGCGTACTCGTCCACCGACAGCATCCGCACGAAGGTGTCGCCTTCGTGTAGGGCGCCGGCGGTGTGGAAGGTCAGCAACTCCCCGGCGTCTTGGGGCAGCGGCGCGCGGCCGACGATCTGCCATTCGCCGCTCCTGAGTTTCTGGATGCCGGTGAACAGCAATCGGATGTCCTTGTCGCCATCGCGCACCGGCAACGGCCGGGTCGGCGACGCGCCAAGCGTCGGTTCCGATGCCTGCTGTTCCAGCACACAGAAGCCGACCACCTTGCGATAGTCGCCCTGCGGCGCCCACAGCACTTGGCAGAGCGCGTACGTTCCCGCATCCGACGGGATCGCGAAGACATCGCCCGCCAGGTACTTCACTGCCATTCCAAAATCTGGACCGCGGCAAGGGTATCCCCGCGGCGTGCCTGATGGCAGCCACCTTACTGGTCGAGGTGTTCCTCGGCGTCGCTGCGGCTGGCTGGCGCGCATGGGTTACGGGAGGCCACGCCATGCACCACAGCGACGGTGTCCGGCGGGCAGCATGATGTCCTCACCTGCTGATTCGCTCGCCACCGGTTCACCCGGCATGCACCACACTATTGCCCCACCTCTGGAGCGACTATGATGCACAAGACCTGGCTGCTCGCCTTGTTGGCGGTTCCCGCACTGGCCTACGCGGCGCCGGACGAGGACACGGCGATGTGCCGCAACGGCGGCTTCCCCATGAGCACGGCCGGGTTCTCGCTCGCCAAGGTCGCAGTGCCGCGCCTGTACCTGCTCAACGACGACGACGGTTGCCCGGCCAAGGGCGAGGCCGCGTGCCGGCAGCGCGCCTATGTGGTCAAGGACGACACCGTGATCCTGGCGCAGCGCCAGGGCGGCTTCGTCTGCGCGTTCTACCCCAACAAGGTCGGCGGCAGCGCCGGTTGGGTGGCAGCGTCCAGCGTGCAGCCGCTGCCGGCGACGGCCGCACCGAAGCCGCAGGCCTGGGTCGGCCAGTGGCACGACGGCGACAACGAACTGCAACTGATCGCCAACGGCGACGGCACCATCACCGCCAACGGCGATGCCTACTGGCCTAGTGCCAACCCGACCCCAGATCAAGCGCCTGGTGGGCCGCACCTTGGCGCTGTCACCGCGCGCGGCTTTCCCGAAGGCAATCGGCTTGAACTCAGCCAGGACGACTGCAAGGTTCGCCTACAGCTGGTCGGCGACCTGCTGGTGGCCTCGGACAACCTGGAGTGCGGTGGCGCAAACGTCAGCTTCAATGGCGTGTACCGGCGCAAGACGGCGAAGCACTGAGGCGCGGCCTCTGCGGCGTCCGCGTTGCGTGTGATCCGGGCGGCGAGGCCGTGCCGCCCGGGTTGTCGAAAGCGTGCCTTCAGATGCCCGGCCATAGCCCGATCAAGCGACTCCGCCAGGCGTCGCTGCCCAGGAACGCGGAGACCACATGGACGCCGGCGCCGATCGCAAGCAGCACACACGCGCTCGACCGTACCGGCGACGCAGGATCAACGCCCACGCACAGCGCGGCAACACCAAGCAGCGCGCCTGCAAGCACGCACAACACACGTGTCGATCGGCGACTTGCACGCAGCATCCCCATCAGCCATGCCCTGCGAAATCGCTCGGGTTCACGTCACAAGCCCACGCTTTGCGCGACGAGATCCGCGAACACCCATACATCGCCCTTGTCGTACGTCTCGGGCGCTTCCGTTCCGCCAAGCGTCGGATACGGCTGCGGAATGTAGATCTGCCCAGGCTTCAACGGGCCAAGACGCGCCGCGATCGCCCGCACGTGGTCGCCGCGCAACACGTACGCCTCGAAGCCCGGATCGCGCAGGATGGCCGCCTCGAATGCCTCGGCGGAGGCGTGCGCACCATAGGACTTGCCGGCGGCCTTGAACGGGTGCAGCACCGCGTAATCCTGGCTGGCCGGGTCGTGCAGAAAGACGTGACCCAGACTCGAGTAGCCGACCACGACGGTGTACGCCGGGAACGCGTCCGCCCACGGACCGAGGGCCTCGTGCGATTCCGGCGCGATCAGGTGGTACAGCGGGACGTTCGTCGTGTCAGCGCGCTCTTTACTCTGGCTCATTGGGGGCCTTGCAGCGATGGCGCGGCAGGATACCAAGCCACGTGCATCCACCTGCTGTCAGCGTGTTCACCTAGGCCTTGGCGGTGGCTCCGTAGCACTTGGCCGATCCATCCAGGAAGAACTGCACGTCGCGCGCCTGGCACCAGGCTTCCAGCTCGGCCTTGAACACCGGCCACAGCTCGCGCGCCCACGCAGGTGCACTCTGCGCCCAGGCATGCTCGGTGGGCACGTAGACCGTCGGCACGCCCATCGGGAAATCCAGTACGAACTCGCCGCCCGGGCCGGTGCAGACGAGTTCTTCCTTCCAGCGTGGTTGGAATTGGAATGTGGTCATGGGGGGGCAGATGTTGATGGATCGATGCCAACAGCGAGTTTGGTGGATCGAGGCTATCCGTGCCGATATCCTCATTTTCTAGGCAATGGGGATGTCAGCTTCCACCTCTTGAGAAGATCACGATATCGCTTGACGTGGCAATGACAAGCGTCTTGCCCGTGTACGAAAATCCAATAGCTCTCAACTCGTACGTCGCATAGATCTTATGAAAGATCGCCGGCTTTCCGTTCCGGGCGCCGTAGAGAGATGAAAAGGGCTCTACGAGAATAATCTCCCTGATGGGCCAGTCGAGGGTTACCAGTTCAATATGCCAACCATCGGATGTACCAAGGGGTAGGCCTCCACCCGGCAAGCCAGATGTACGAATTTTCTTTCCCTGAAGTGGGCCAATGCCATTGGCCTCCAAGAATTCCTCCCCCTCGTAGTTCTCCTCATAGTCTCGTGCCACCTTCTGCCCGGCATGACAGTCGATTACTCCCCGGCCGGCGCTTGAAACAACAAGCAGATATTCGGATTCCATATCGAATCCGATGGAGTGCAAACCGGCGACAGCAATAGTCGCTACTTCGCACCAAGGATGTGGCGGTTGTGCTTCCTTCAGTTCCCGTAGCTGTTCCTTCAGCGCGTCGAGATGACGGGTCGAGAGATGACTGTTTGACATGTTGTCTAGCCTTGATGCGAGCTCGTGCTGAGGACTGTCAGATTGTGGAAGTGACCGACGCCTCCCGTCCTAGTCGACATTCACCACGACCGGCTTTTCAGTGACCACAGAGTGCTCGCAGGCCGCCAACAGGTTCTTGGCACAGTAGAGGCGCCAGCCCCGGCCTTCGCCCCACTTGAGTGCGACGGATCCGCGCCGGTCTCGTCCTAGTTGCGCATTTCCTGGAGGTGGTCGTCGTGGCCGTAGTGGCCGTAGTGGCCTAGATTGTTGCTCGGCCTTGTGCCGCAACCGCCAGCGCAGCGCTACGGCAAACGCCACCAACACGTCATTGCTGCTCCGCGCGGTTGAAGCGGTTCATCGTGATCGCCGGCTCGCCGTTGATGTTCAACCAGACCACGGTTTCGGTCATCGTCTTGCCGTCAGGGGCGACGGTGTAAGTGCGCGTCGTGCGTGGCATTCCCTTCAAGTAGAAGGCGGCGACCATCACGTTCGGCGCCGGCAGCCATACGGCCGTGGTGTCGACCGTCGGGTAGCCTTTGCTTGGGGCTGCGGTTCCGTCTAGCGGATAAATGGCGACGGCATGGATGTCATGCCCATCGCCACCGACGATGTCGGCATTCGTCTGCCACTTGCCCTTGCCCACATCGCTGTAGGTGAGCGAGGCGCTTTTCGGCCGCTGCGCGGGCGGCGCCGGCATGCTCGCGACATCGAGCACCCATTTTCCGAGAAAGGGCGACTTGGAGGATTGGGCGAGCGTGGGCGCATTACAGACAAGGCCCACGATCAGCAGCAGTACGGCGAGATGCTTTTTCATACTTTCTCTCCAGCGGCTTAGGCGCATTGTTGCATAACCTCGACGTCCCCCCGCTTTCAGTAACGGGGCTCTTTAGAGTCCGGGTTTCATCGTAGCGGCTTTGGCCGCTAGCTGTTGGGCATAGGCGGCCGGGGTCAGGCCGCCCAAGATCTTCTTCGGTCGCTCCTCGTTATATTCCCGTCGCCAGGTCTGGATCTCGGCGCGGGCGTGCAGCAGCGTCGGGAACCAGTGTTCGTTGAGGCACTCGTCGCGCAGGCGGCCGTTGAGGCTCTCGATGTAGGCGTTCTGGTTCGGCTTGCCTGGCTGGATCAAGCGCAGCTGCACACCGCGCTCGTGAGCCCACGTCACCATCGTCTTGCCGCAGAACTCCTTGTCGTTGTCGGTGCGGATCACCTGCGGCAGACCCCGTGTCAGTGCCAGCCGATCCAGCACCCGGGCCACGCCGTGACCGTAGACAGCCCGCTCCACCTCGATCGCCACCGCCTCGTGCGTGGCATCGTCGACGATGGTCAGGGCCTTGAGCACCCGGCCCTCGGCGGTGCGGTCGAACACGAAGTCCATCGACCAGACCTGGTTAGCGGCTTCAGGCCGAAGCAACGGCTGGCGCTCGCCCAGCAGCACCTTCTTGCGCTTGCGCCGGCGCACCTGCAACCTGGCCTCTTGATACAGCCGTTCCACCCGCTTGTAGTTCACCGGCCACTGCTCCTGCCGCAGCTTCAGATAGATCATCCCGACGCCGTAGCGCTTGTGCCGCTGCGCCAGCGCCAGGATCCGCTCGCGCAGCTCGACGTTGCGATCCGGACGCGGGACGTAGCGCAGCGCGCTGGCGCTCATCCGCACCACGGCCAGCGCCCGACGCTCCGTGAGCCCGCGCTCCATCAGCTGCCGCACCAGCATCCTGCGCGCCGGTGCGGTCACCACTTTTTTCGCAGGGCGTCCTTGATAACGTCGTTCTCGAACAACTGCTCGGCCAGCAGCTTCTTCAGCCGCGTGTTCTCCGCCTCCAGCTCCTTGAGCCGCTTGGCCTCCGGCACGCTCATGCCGCCGAACTTGCTTCGCCACAGGTAGTAGGAGGCCTCGCTGAATCCGTGCCGCCGGCACAGGTCCTTCACCGCCACGCCGGCTTCGGCCTCACGCAGGAAGCCGATGATCTGCTCTTCGGTAAAGCGCTTCTTCACGTCCAATCTCCGTCTCGTTGGGGATTGGACTCCAAATCGCCCTGCTACTCAAAACCGGGGGACGTCGGGGCGTCGGTTTGACACAGGCATACGCGACAAGAAAAATAGATGGAGCTGCCCTTCAGGAACAAAATTCAAGGAGGATCAAACGATGACACACACGTGGCTTTTCGTCGCAGCCTGCGCAATGGCGCTGTCCAGTACTGCTCAGGCTCAGGATGCCAAGCCTTTGGACCAGTTGGAGGTCATCTCCCGCAGCTACGCAAAGGACAATCACGTGGCTGAAGCGGAAGCCTCGCGGCGCCTGGAGCTCAGGCAGGTGCTTGCCCGGTCGGAGATCGACGCTTTCAAAGCGGACTATGCCGACCGTCTCGATACCTCGTATTGGGACGATAGCCGCGACGGGTTCAAGCTCGTGCTGCGGCTCAAGCAGGGTCCGCTACCCGCTATCCATGAGTTGTCCACGCCGCACGGAACCATCCCGGTCAAGTTCACGCTGGTGTCCGGCAAGACGCTAGACGAGATCAGCGCCATCCTGGCGGCGAACCAAGCACGCCTGCAGGAGCAGGTGCCCGGCTTGCAGGGCACGGGTATCGATGAAGTGGATGCTGCGATCGTGCTTTACGTCTTCGTCCCTGCGGAGGAGCAAGCTGCCTACGAAGCGGAGAACGCAGCGCTGAGTCGCCAGCTCGGCGTGCCTGTCAGGTTCAAGTTCCTGCCGGGCCCCATGGAATCAGAACCACAAGAGTCGCCCGAGCCATCGTCCAGCTCAACGTTGCCGACACAGAGTGCGCCATTGGCAACGACCCAGTCCCCCTATGTGCGGGGCGGCTCGCAGATCCTCAATCTGGACAACGAGCACCAGTGCACCGGCGGCTTCATCGTGCGGAACAAGGACAACACCAATTGGGGCCTGGTCACCGCGGCGCACTGTGGCAAGAACCTCATGTACGGAAACTGGTCGGATGCGGCAAGCGGCGTACAGGTCACCGCGAAGCTGACTTACGAGGACCGGATTTTCGACGCGACACACGACTTGGCATGGTTTTCTTTCCCAGTTCTGGGCTACCGCCCACTTGGAGAAGTCTTTGCGAGGGACACCTGTTCCAGTTGCGGTGTGGCGATCCTCTCGGCCGCAGCCGCCGTAGCTGGAGATCGGGTATGCCACAGGGGCTTGCAGACCGGTTGGACGTGCGGCGTCGTGTCGAGTAGCACGGCGAGCTTTAGCAGTAAGGAGTGCAACGGACAGGTCTGTGACCCCCTGGCCTACAAGGTGGTAGTGGGGGACGACTTGGCGTGCTTTCGTGGTGACAGTGGCGGGCCGGTCCACTATGGAAACATTGCCTACGGCATCGTCAAGAGCGCTTCCTATGCGGGCGTCGAACCGGGCCGGTGCGGCGCGCTGGTTTTCAGTCCGATTGGCAAGATCGTGGACTTAGGCCTACGGCTGTACTGATTCCAGTACGCTGCACCTCTACCGGCTCTATCACTAGCGCATCGCGCGCAGATCAAGTTGTCCAGCCGGCATACCAGAACCCGCCGCAGGAGCCGCCGCAGCGGCGAGCCGTGCCGCTTAATCGAGCAGGCGCTGCGCCCCCGCCAGTCGCTCGTGTTCGAGGACCTTGTCGGCATGGGCCGATGCGGCACGGCAAAGGAGAGCCGTGGCCAGCACATCGGTCCAGGCGGCCGGGGGGATGCGGCGCGGCTGGCAGCG
The DNA here is from genome assembly GCF_009192905.1 of Xanthomonas sp. LMG 12459. Classification (NCBI taxonomy): domain Bacteria; kingdom Pseudomonadati; phylum Pseudomonadota; class Gammaproteobacteria; order Lysobacterales; family Lysobacteraceae; genus Xanthomonas; species Xanthomonas sp. LMG 12459. Next base: position 44,286 of record NZ_NSGT01000026.1, on the reverse strand, counting down.
TCGCGCGAAAACAACGGCCAGTGCCGGAAAAGCGTCTGCTCGGCGATCGGCGCCGCCTGGCTCAAGCCCGGGCGCGCTGAGGTAGTATCCGGTTCGACCACGTCAACGTCGCATAGATGTCCGAACGCGTCGCATGTCGCCTTCACGGCGTGGATTTGAACAGCAAAAAGAGATCTGAGCGCACGCGCAGCAGGTGCTGAGCGTGCTCCCATTCTTTTGCCGGAGATCCCCATGCGCTGCGTCATCTATACCCGCAAGTCGGCCGACGAGACCGATCCTCAACTGAGAGAACTGGTGAGAGAACTGGGGTCAGAGTGCATTTTCAAGACAAGTGCACTCTGACTCTTTTTCCTACTGACTCTTTTTCCTACTGACTCTTTTTCCTACTGACTCTTTTTCCTAGACCGGTGATCAGACTTCTAAAGCATCACCGGAGTCGTTGTGCCAGCGGACGAAAGTTGGGGGCTTTCCCGTGTCCCGGAAGGAGGCGAAGGCTCGCTCAATCGTTGCGAGCGGCAGCGCCCATGAAGCTGGATATAAATCGACTTGGCCATTGGAGAGCCTGTATTCGATCATTTCGTCAAGCGGTCCGGAATAGGAAGGGTTGCGAGAACTGAAGCCTGTATCTTCAGACGAAGGCAAGAACATAAGCCAGCCGATGTCGCCGTTGATGAGAGCGCAAAGAGACGACCCATTTGGAGCCGATTCCCAGACCTCCCGACAGTTAGCGCAAATCAACATATAAGGACGAACACCTGATTTAAACTGAACCGCGAGGCAGCTTCCGCTTGAATAACCAGTTACGCCGCAGTGCACGAATTTTTCGGCGCAAAAGTATGCCGCCAACAAGCATTGCGCTCCCCAAAAGGATAAAAATTTATGGCAGATATTCCGGCCAGGGTAGCTCGGCAGGGACTGCCCGAAGGTATTGATGGGGGGTCTCTCCATCACTTGGCAACATCAAGGAGATCGGAAGCTGATGCAGTACTAATGGCGTGCCGAATAGCCCGGTCAGCGCGACTAGCACGCCGAGCACTGTTACTAGGTTTGCGAAAATCTTCTTCATGTGACCTAGCGCTTAAATTATCTCAATCAGCGAAGCCGGTTCGGCCTGAATGGAACTGTCAGCTGCCGTTTCCGGCACTGACGTAGTTGTAACAGCCGACTGCAACAAGCGCGACCGTCAGCGCAATGAGACCGACGCCCTCGATATCTAAGTTCGACCGAAGAAGCTTGCGACGCCAAGACGGGACGAGCAGGCACGGCGACACTACCAGCAGCCCAGCGCCGAGGCTAGCCAAGCCGAGTCCGAGGTTGAACTGCCATGATTCCCAAAGCTGGCTAAGCATCTGACGTGGCACCTAGCGCTTGAACTAAGCGGACCCACGCAGCGACTTCGGCGTCGGCTTGAGTGAACTGTTGGGGGCCACTGTTAGCCTCCAGCGACGATGATGCATCAAGGTATTCCTGCGGCGGAGACTCAAGCTTAGGCTTGGCAAGCCAGTGAAATTCTCCGTGGATGCGAAGCATGGCCCAATGCCATGCCTCGTCATGAAAAATTAGCCCGTGTAGATCACTTGGCTCCTCGTATGGATAGCATGCAGCTGCCGCGTCGTCAGCGTCCGCCGGTGAGTACGACCCGTAAGAGCGAAAAACCCGCGCGAACAAGTGGCGTTCGTGCTTCAGGCACTCCACGTATTCTTTCTTTGTCCAGGTTTGGGTTTCCATGAAATTGGTATGCTAAAACTAGGGTCAGGGTGAACTATAAAGGTATAGCACACAAGAAAAAGTGCACTCTGACCCCTAATTTCGGATCAGTGCAAGCGCGCCGGTCGCCTACTCTTGGCGCATTTCCTAGAGGTGGTCGTCGTGGCCGTACGTGGCCTAAATTATTGCTCGGCCTTGTGCCGCAACCGCCAGCGCAGCGCTACGGCAAACGCCACCAACACGTCATTGCTGCTCCGCGCGGTTGAAGCGATTCATCGTGATCGCCGGCTCTCCGTTGATGTTCAACCAGGCCACGGTTTCGGTCATCGTCTTGCCGTCAGGGGCGACGGTGTAGGTACGCGTCGTGCGTGGCATTCTCTTCAAGTAGAACGCGGCGACCATCACGTTCGGCGCCGGCAGCCATACGGCCGTGGTGTCGACCGTCGGGTAGCCTTTGCTTGGGGCTGCGGTTCCGTCGAGCGGATAGATGGCGACGGCGTGGATGTCATGCCCATCGCCGCCGACGATATCGGCATTCGTCTGCCACTTGCCCTTGCCCACATCGCTGTAGGTGAGAGAGGCGCTTTTCGGCCGCTGCGCGGGCGGCGCCGGCATGCTTGAGACATCGAGCATCCATTTTCCAAGCAATGGGGACTTGGAGGATTGGGTGAGCGCGGGCGCGCTGCAGACCAGGCCCCCGATCAGCAGCAGTACGGCGAGATGCTTTTTCATACTTTCTCTCCAGCGGCTTAGGCGCATTGTTGCATAACCTTGTCGTAGCGGTTCTCAAGTCATCGGATACGAGAAATTCCGAGATGACACGAATCATCGTTGCATGCAATTTCTTTCCCACGGTGGAACCGCTAGCGCCACGCCGAGTAGGTCGCTACATGGGTACGTTCGAGCCTTCCCTCCGCGTCCGTTTCCATCTCGATTACGTAGCCAGACTTTCGGAGCAGCGATTCTTCGGTGGCGATGACGCATCGCTGCCGCCGGGGCGCCGTTTCTTTGCAGGCGTCGAAGAAGTAGTCGCTCGAACCTACGACAGTCGATCCTGCAAGATGACGGTCAAGGCCACGTTGCAGCTGGTCCGCGTCATAGGTCCGATAGGGACGGTCAAACGGCAAGCCGGACGCGGCATACACAAGCTGCCATGGCGTTTCGCAGGCACAAGGCGTCGGCGAATAGGCGAAGAGCATGAATCCGGCGACACATGCCAGGATCGTCGCTCCTCCAAGCGCTTGGATATGTCGCTTCATGTCGTGGGTGCCTGGATCGATCTGCAGTTGGCATTTCATCATTGCAGGGCGTTTGATGCAGATGCGCTAACGCAAGCGCATCGCATCATACTGACGATGGCACCGCTCACCACTTCCCAAAGTAGGACGAGATGTCGAAGTAGACCTTGCGCTCCTCGCCGGAGGGCAGCACGATCGTGATGAGATCCATGGCCGACGGCTCAAACAACAGCGACTGCGATTTGATGCGCGCGCCGGGGTAGTGCTGATCGAGCCATGTGCGTTGCGCGGCGATGCCCGCGCCTTCGCTATGCGCCGCAGACAGATCGACGGGACGGTCCGGCGGTGCGCCATCCCCATGTGCGACGGCCGGCCGCGGCGACGGCGCCGAGTGACATGCCGCAAGACCCGCCAGCAGGACCAACGACAGCAGTCCACACTTCATATCACACCCCCTAATGTGATCAACCAGACAGCTGGATCAGAGTAGAACTGTTGGCCTACTGCGCACAATAGCGCACAGCCTGGCTAGGATTTCGCTTGATGGATCACTCGATCAACTGCGCACCTGGTCCCGCAGCCTTCTCCGCCGGGCGTCGCTAGTAGCACTGCCACGCAAGCGCCCACTCGTCTTCTTTTCCTGGTGCTGTTCCGCGGCCGAAGTAGCCGACGCCGCCGTCGCCCCACATCCAGCGGCCCTTGTCCGTGGAATCGATCTGGAAGACGAACTCGGGCGATGCGGGATGGCGTTTGAAGGGCGCCCAGAAGATCTCGGCCTGGATCAGCGTCGGCCATCCTCCCAGCTTGAAGCCATCCAGGTTCCGGAAAAGATCGTGGTAGTGCGCTTCGATATCTGCTGGCAGATCCATCGGCGCATCCTCCCAGCACGGGTAGTCGTCATGAAAGACATGCGGCCGCATCGGAAATGCGCTGATCGGCGAATCGATGTTCCGTGGCGCCAGCGGGACCAGTCCATCGAGCCGCTTGTAGGCCCGCAGACACCACCCTTCCCCATTAGGCGTATCGACCGGGAGCGTATCGGGACCGATGAACACCGCAATCAGTGAGATATCCGCTAGGCGGGCCGGCCGCAGCGGCAGTTCGCTGACATTGATCTGACACAGCGCATGCATCGGCCGTCCCGCCGTCTCCGGCCATGTCTCGCCCGGCGCGCAGACGTTCACGCGACCGAACCAACTGGCCAGGGGATCGTCGGGCGGCCGGAATCCACCGATCTCCAGGATGACACCCGAGCGGACGAGTTGGGCTTTGAGGTCGTCAGCTGTCGTCGTCACGTGTGCGTCTTCCGCGCCTCATCTAGGCCGAGCCATGTTTAGTGGCTTTGCGTTCAATAGAACATGGATCAGTATGCATTTCCAAGACAAGTGCGCTCCGATCCCGTTTCCCCGGTACCTCGGACTTAAGCGCGTTGTCAGGCCCCCCGTTGCGCAACGAGCCGCTCGTATACGCGTAGATCAGAATCCGAGAAGCAACAGAGGACAACCTCTTCTAAGCCGAGGTCAGGTGCAGTGGCCTTCACCGGGCCACCAAGAGCGACAAGCAATCCGGGGAAGAGCTTCATGGATTCCATGAGCGATACACCAACTGGGTTCAGCCGCGCCACGAAGCGCGATCGTCTCCGGTACACCGTAGGCATGCGTCCCATGTACTTCAATCATCGGACTAGCTTTCAAGGGTGTCGCACCTAGCAGCGCACTCTTGCCTCTACTTTTGCTCACAGCCGTCGAAGACAGGCTCAACGCCGGCCTGGCGCGCCAATATCAATTGCTCCGGTGTGGGTCGATAGGTCGGGGGCCAAGGTGGCCCAAGCGCGGCGGGTGGACAGAACAGTGAGAGCGGAACTCCAGCGCTCACCAAGGCATCCTGAAACAGCTGCGCACGCTTGAGTGCCAGGGCGCTGCATTGCGCATCCGCACATTCGCTTGGGTCGGCTCTGCCAACAACCTGATACCGAACCTCATCGATACGCAACATGATCTGCGAATCGTGTTCCACGACGCGCCTAAGCCACTCTGCAGAGTCGACAGATGTGGTCAGATCATTGTCGACAGAAGGCTGACCATGTTTGAAGGAAATGCTGAATAGCTCAGGACCAGACGCGCTTAGCGTCAGTGGCAATGCTAGGAACGTGAGCAATACGAGAGCAAAGAAAGTTTTCATGTGCAGTCGAGGCTTGAACTAAGCAGCGGACCAAGCGCGAAGCGATTGGGACGTCCGCTCGAATGAATACTTAGGTGGCATCATGCTGGCGGATTGATTGCCGCCATCGCACTTGTCCCACAGCTTTTGCAACAGAGCCCGGGGTCGCCAAGCGTATTGCAGGTAACGCCAGCCACCGGAAGACGGCAACGAACGCAGTGAAACACTGCCGCCGAGACTTGGCCGACACGCGGGACATACCGAACCCCCAGCTCATCGAACTCAACTACCCACCAACGGCGCTTCGGGTCGTACTGCGCCGTTCCATGCCCCTCAAGGTCCTCGGACTCATCCGACTCATCATAGGCTACAAGCGGAAGGCCAGGCGACAGCACAACCCCAGCGTTTGATAGGTCCCGGATGCTGCCAAACGTGTCGAGAACGACAGCGGTTCGTTCCGGATTGATGACGCCACGGACCAGACCGTTGAAATCTGCATAGATCCGAATTTGCGGAAGATTGCCCATTGTCGCTAACGCCTCCGTTAAACCGCAGCAAGATCTGGAGGTGGTTTGATCCAGCCGTCATGACTCATCCGCTGGCTCCCAATTCGTCACAGCGATGAACTGCTCCGACTCCGGGGGCTTTTCAAATGCGCTCCCTTCCGGAGCGTCCAAAAACGGAATAATGCTTGGGTCGTAGTTGGCGATCGTGTTGACGTCATAGACGGCATGGTTGGCTGGGTTGTCCATGTACGCATCGTCTTCGTAGCCTGACATGAAGCGCCAACCGCTATCGACGTCGTTGTCCGGCGCCTCGCGGTACATGAAGCGCACGGAATCACCGTCAACGGTGATCCTGTCGGTGGCAATACAGCCGCCGTAGCCTTCGGCCATTGGCTTGATCTGATCTTGCGAGAGTCGGAACTGCTTGGTCACGCGTCCTACACCTGGATTGGGCGACACCGCGAAGCCGGGCCGGTTGAATGAGTAATTAGACGGTGGTGCCAGGAGGTGGTAGAGCATCGACTGCGCTTCCCCAGCACTGCCGCACGGGCGCGAGCATGCCATAGATCTCTGTCTTGGATCTTGCTGGCGTCGCTGGTCTCTGGGTATCACCAAGACCGGTCGTCGGGCCCCAAGCCTCCAGGCTCTTGGTGTGCCCACTGCTACACGCCGCCACCCAGAAACGGCAGCACGATGAAACAGGTAATCAGGAGGCTACCCACGGCGACGGCCGACAGGTGAGGCGCCGAACGAGCTGAGCGATCCGTGGCCACGGAGTACCACGCTGCCGGAACAGAGATCAGAAGCGCCAGGAACGAGCCAACGCCAAGCACGGCGAACGCAACAGGCACCACAGGTACATCGCGCAGGAGGAGGGCCGCCACCGTAGAAATGACCAAACTTGCTTCAAGAACCAGAAGAGCAAGTACGGAAATCTTCGCCGGCTGCATAGACATGTTCTCGGGGCCTGGCACCTGAATTGAACCGCACCGCGCGGCGGCTTCGGGTTGCATCATCGTTAGGCGTTGGTGCCAAGGAAGGGGTGAAGCATGGACCGCGCTCCCCAGTACTGCCGCCAGGAGCCGAGCATGCCACGGATCGCGATCATGAGGACTTGTCCAAGGTGGACGCTGCACCGCGCGTGCATCACTACTGACGCCTGAAGTAAGCGGACCCACGATAGGAATTCGTCTCGAGTGGATTGTTTTACACAGCATGTCTGCGCCGGAACTGGGGTCAGAGCTAACTTTAAATTGCCCTACATACAAGAAAAATGCACTCTGACCCCTATCTTTGTTTATACAATAGCGCGCAGTCTGGCTAGGACTTCGCTTGATGCATCACTCGATCAACTGCGCACCTGGTCCCGCAGCCTTCTCCGCCGGACGTCGCTAATGGCATTGCCACGCAAGCGCGCAATCGTCCGCGAACTTCCAAAAGTGCCGCGCACAACAAAGTGAACTCTGACCCCTATTTTTCCGGCAGGTGCAGGATGTCCACGTCAGTCCTCCGTGGCCAGGCTTACCACCAGTTCGCCGTCGCGCACGCGCACGTGTAGCTTCTTGCCAATGGCGAAGCCCAGTTCCTCCATCCAGCGGCCGGCGAGGTGCACCGCCGGCATGCGCTTGCCGTTGGCATAGTGGCCGTAACCGACGGTGCAGTGCTGCGGCGGACGCGTGCGGCGCGGGGGGCGTTGCTGGCGGGCGAGATCGGCGGCGTCGGCCGCGGCGATCTGCTCGGGCGTCAGCATGGGGATGAGTTCGGACTCGACGATGGTCCAGTTCGGGCAGCAGGTTGCCTTGCGCGTGGCACGCTTGCGCGCAGGGGCGGGACGGGATGACGGTGAATGCATGGCGAAGCCCTCCTTGACGGCCAGAAACCCGCCGCCGACCGGCGACGGGATGTCGGGAGGTTAGAAACCGCGAACAGACGGCGGGCGTATTCCCCAAAGGGTGTTGTATTAGCCGCCCTCCCGACGTAGGCATCGCGTCGGCTGTACCCGAGAAACGAGCACAAAAAACCCACCGGATTGTCGGAGGTGGGTACCGCTGTTCGAGGAGTTTCTACGCTCCTTAAGTTAGAGATTGCTACCCATTGAATGGCATGTCAAGCCCAAAAAAGCGACGTGGTAGCTAGCGTCTAACTTGATCTGAGCCCGTTATCGATGTACCGCCGTTCCGCGCACGATCCGAGCGATGATCGGCTCGAATTCCAGCAAGCGCTGCGAGTCGATGGCAACCCCGATGTTGTTCGGGATAGCCGTAATAGAAATCGGTCCGACTGCAGTCGGGGCCGTCACGATCCTGATCTCGCCCGTGGCAGTGTGCATTGCACCAGCATAGTGGACACCAAGCAGTCGAATTCTCTTCGCACCAACGATTGTATTCCCATTTGCATCGGTGTAGCCATTGAGATTTGCAAGGAGTATCGGGGACCCGCTCGAACCGGGAAAGCTCGCGATATCCGTCAGGAATTCTGACTTTCCGTTCCACGCGATTGCTGGATGCGTAGCTGTGATTCCTCGTCGAATCACTGGAAGATTATTCAATGAATCCCAGATGCCACTGGGGTAGCCAATCATGACGATCTCTTCCATCGTGGAAAGAGCCTTGCGATCACCAACTGCCATGATCAGTTCGGTACGCAGTGGAACGAAGAATAGCCGCACGCCGCTTTGCTGCACCTCGTTCACCAATGGCCCAACCAGAAAGATCGCTAGATCGACGCTAGGGTCGGGGTGACCTATCCACCTGGCTTCGAAGTTGTCCAGTGTGAACTCACGGTGAGCACCAATATTGGGTGATCCATCAGCGCTCGCGAGCGTCAAATGAAACTTGCCCCGGTCGGCTGCTGCTATGACGTGCCTATTCGTGACTATGGCAGGAACTACTTCTTGCTCGGATTGCAAGAAGTTCATGAAAAAGCCCGTGCCGCAGGAAACGCCGCCGGTCATGAGTGTAGTCTCAATCCTCACAGTGCTATGCACCAGTTGCTCCATGATTCCCAGTGTCACAATCACCTCCAAGCGGGGCACAGCATCTGAATTAGCCGAATCGCGAAACGGCGTCGACTTGAATGAATGGTTAGGCTTTGGTGCCAGGGTGTTGTGAAGCCTGGACCGTGCTTCCAAGCACTGCCGCCGAGCGGTCGAGCATGAAAATTATACTCTCGCCCATTTGCTCTGTTATCTAATAGTTAGACTTCAAAGCCAAGGCCTCCGAACGCGGCAGGTATCATTAACAAGCCGTTGATTCTCTTTGCCTCTTCGTCGGTTGCATCTCGTGCAATGAACGGATAAACGCTTAGAATAAATTCCTTCAGCGCATCGAATGCTTGATCTGAGTATTGGTGTCCACTGCGCAACTCATTAAGTGGCGTCATCATCCATCGTGCAAAAACCAATGGAATAGCAACATCAGGGATGTCCTCCCACTCGTCAGAGAGATCAGAGCCGTGCCTCTTGTATGAAAGGTACTGATCACACTTGCCTTTGCAGCACCAATAGAATTCCTCGGTTTTGTTCTTTGTGTGGTCAATCCATGCCACTACAATTCCCGACGCCGGGACGCTCAAAAGTTCGTGTCCGCAGTTTTTGCATTTAAGTGTCGGTGAGGTGGAGAAGACGTTTGCTGCTTTCGGATGCTGAATCACCCATTTGGACATGGAAATAGGGAAGTATCTCTTGGCAAGATGCTGGCCATTGGAGTTTCCGAGCAACCGTCCTTCAATCTTCTCGCAGTCGAAAACTTGTGTCTCGATCTTGCCTTGGAGGCCGGCAAGTACCGTGCTCAAGCCGCCACTTAGCAGTGTCGAGTAGACGCCGATGAAGCCGGCACAGCCATTCGCATCTACCCTGTCGCGGATGTTCGCTTCTTGGGTAGGGCTGACGGAGTTGCCAGAGTGCGCGTTGTGCTTACAGCTAACGAGCCATCTAACGATAGTGTCCCCTCCGACACCAACTCGCTTTTCCTCAACAACGACATCCTTGCCTCCATCCGCACCTCGCGAAGGATCAAGCACAATCTTGTACCCGAGGAACTCTAGGAAGTCTCGCGTGAACAGCTCGAATGAGTCCTGAGATCCTGATCCGAGGTTTGCCTGTGCGATTTCTTTGAAATCTAAAGCTGCCACGTTCCTTCCTTTGAAATCTAACACTTGAATTAAGCCGCGCCGCAAAGAGGTGTCGGCTTGAATGAATTGTTATGTCTCACGTCGTTGACCTGCGTGCACGGTAGTCGTTGATCTTCTTTGGAAGCGAGTATGAGTACTCCAAGAAGAAGTCCAAGAACTGAACAATGTCGCGTGCATCTTGGGCCTCTGTGGGCTCCTGACTCGGGGCAGGATGCGCAGAGTCATTACCCAGAGCCCGAACCTCATGGGCCCAGTCACGCATGAGCGAGGGCAGCACGCCCTTGCTTGCAAGATCCTCGATCTCCGCTTGAAGTGTCCGCCCGGTAGCACCTTGGTCACGCAGTGACAGTTGGAGAGCGCTGCGAGCCATTACGGCGGCGGCATCCCAGCTCTCGTCCTTGATGTTTCTTTTTGCCTGAAGCCAGTAGCGACCAATGGCCTCTGGCCAATGTTCTGGCGCCTTACTTACTTTGAGGGGCCACGGCTGAACCCTGAAGTCATGAAGCCCGAACCCAGCGGACCAGAATGCTTGAACGTACGATGCACATGATCCGCACTTGAGCGTGTCATAGTGCAGAACCTTGTGTCCATTGGGTTGCTTTTTCTGTGCAGAAAACTCAACCGACCAGTTGCCTCGCTCACCGCAGAACGGACAAACGATTTCGTTGGTCGCGAGTTCTGATCCCCGAAAACCAGACCAGTCGCCAAGGCTCCACCAGCTTTCCATGATCTCCCCTGTGAGGCATAACGTCTGAATTAAGCCGCGCCGCGAACCGGCGTCGGCTTGAATGAATTGTTAGGCCAACCCTTGCAGTACGTTAAGGGCCTCGTTCGTAAAACCTCGAAATTGAGGGCGTGCAACCCCATCTAGATAATTCATAAAGAATTGCTTCTTAGTTATGTACTTGCAGTACATCTCAGATTTATGAATCCAACAGTGGAGCAACTTGTCGTTCTTTTGATTGAACTCGAGATACAAATGGGTATCTTGGGTTTTTGCCAAATCCCATAGCCAGCTTCTTTTCGGTTTCCATTCAGCCTTAAATTGACCAAGTTTATCAGTCGGAACAAGAGAAAATCTCTTCATCCAGAACTCTTGAATGTCAACCACCCATATCATTCTCTTTCCGGACTCTTTAAAATAGAAGTCTGTTCTAGCTCTTACGTCTCGTATATCAATAACACTTCTTTGTATCTCAATTATCGTGTCATTACTGCCAAAGATGTCTGCTCTATGCTCGTTACTCTGACCCATAACGACTTCACAGTGCGCGTCGTCAACAACTTCCTTCCAGCAGCGGTGCCAATCTGACTCCGGCTCATATCCAGGTGGCAGCCTGGGCTGTGCGCCTACATATGCCCAATACTGTCTAATAGCTCCAACGTGTGCTTTCACGTCTAACCCAGTCCAAGGACATTTTCCGATCTGCCCGCTACCAGCCGCTTCGGCTCTCTTTCGTTGGGAATTATGTAGGGCAATGAGCATCGTTGTTGGCCTAACTACTATTGGACTGCCTAACCAGAGAATCGGGGTCAGAGTGTACTTTCAGAGTGACGGGCGCGGAAAAAATATGGTCTAACTTCAATGATTCTACTCATCTGATCTCTTTGCCATTAATCTCTTAGCTTAGAGACTAAGACTTGTGCCGACGGTATTGATTGTTGGTACTTGGACTACGGTAGCTGCCGCCCTTATGCGAGGAGCCGTGGCCAGACGAGTAGTGACCTCCGTGACTGGATGTGTGATGTGCGCCGGACGCGCGGACTCGGGCGTCCGCAGATGCGGCGGCCAGGCATATGGCGAATCCAGCCAGTGCCGTGATGATCGAAACTCTGGTGAACATCGATTCCCCCTGAGAAATGTCGAGTTCTAGCTTTCCTGCCGCGTATTGAGGTGTGCGCCGCAAACCGCGAGCAGGCGCACCCGCTCAATAGGATCAGATGGGAGTCCCCCTCCCAGATAGACGATTCTGTTGTAGCACGACGCGATGCGGCGCGTGGAGACAAATGCAACTTCTGTCCCGAAGTTGCTTCCCTTGCGACGACGCCTCCTGTTATCGGAGCATCCGCCATTGGCTTATGCCTTTCTGGATCAGGGCAACTCGATCGCGTTATTGCGCTGCGTCACCTCGTCCACCTCGCCGTCGGTGACGATCCGCAGTCGCGAGCCTTTGACTTTATCAACAGCCGGGAGCGCCAACCGCACCTCCGCCGTCCTATGCTCCAAATCCCGCGGCGCCTCCAACGCAGCAAACCCCGCCCGCGCCAATTCCCGGCCCCGCGCATCCTCCAACACCACAAACCCCGCCGGCGCATCCACATGCCCCAGGCTATGCACGGTGACTTCGATGGCATCGGCCGTCACCCGCACATCCCCACGCCCAATCCCCAGATCCGGCCGTAGCTCGACCGGCACCGCCGCCGGCGTGACCAGCTCGAACTCCATCACCACCGTCTGCCCGGCCGGGAACTCCACGTCCACCGCCCCGCTCTTCTCGAACGCGAACTCGCGCGTGGCCGCCTTGCCGTCGATCTTCCCGTCGCCATCGCGGTCCACGCCCGCACGCATCCGCCACTGCCCGGCGGCAACATTCCACCCGGTCATCTGCGCCCGCTGCGCCTTGCCGCTGGTGTTGTAGCCGATGACGGTGAAGTGGTCCTGCCGCGGCTTGGGCAGCAGCAGCGCAACCTGCACCGCGCCTTCGGGGTCGGCAAAGCGCCAGCTGACGGTGTGGCCGGGGTAGGTCTGGTTGCGCTTGAGGGCGACGCCGCCGAGGCGGGCGCGCTGCAGGTTCACGGTGGGCGATTCGACGCGGTCGCTCCACCAGTGGCCTTCGGTGTTCATGTAGAAGCTCTGCAGCTTGTCGCGGGTCTCGGCGCGGTACAGGGTTTCCAGCCAGCGCGGGTCGCCGCTCTGCTCCCAGGCGACGTGGTGGGCGAAGTCCGGGGCGTCGTCGGGGTCGGCGTCTGCTGCCGCCTTGGCCAGGCTGGCGCCCCAGCTGTCGCGCTTGCCGAGCACGTCGAGGAAGTTCTCGTTGAGCAGGGACAGGCCGCCGGGCCCGGCCTTCGCAACGCGGTAGTCGATGGGCTGGAGATAGCGCGCATCGCCGGTCCAGCGGTAGGCGGCCCAGAAGGTGTGCAGGGTGTCGGGGCCGCCGCTGCCGTCGAACAGGCTGCCGCCGCGGGTCTTGCCGGTGGCCCAGTTGATCTCGTTGGGCAGCGCCCACTGGCCCTTGGCGTCGGTGTAGGCGTGGGCCAGGTAGCTGTCGGCCAGGCCGGTGACGATGCGGCGGCTGTTGGGGTCGGCGTTGTAGCCACCCAGCAGCAGCGCCGGGTGCAGGATCGGGAACGAGTAGGGTTTTTGCCACTGCCAGTTCGGTTCGCGGTAGACCTTGCGCCCGCCGAACCAGTTGCTGGCGAACAGCAGGTGGCCCTGCGGGTTGACCTGGATGATGTTGTCGAACGCCTTCACCGTGCGCATCAGCCGCTCCACCGTCAGCGGGTCGCCCCAGTTGAGGTAGAGCATTTCGCTGTTGATGTTGATGCCGTCCTCGTAGGAATGCAGTTCGTCGGTCTCGATGGTGGAGAGGCCGTCGGTGAACATGCCGTTGCGGTAGTTGGCGTCGGACAGGGCGGTGAGCGAAGCATTGAGCTTGTCCGGGTCCACGCCCATCAGGGCGACGCCGGGCCATTGCTGGGTAAGGTCCGAATCGTCGGAGATGCCGCCGCCGAAATCGCCGTAATCCACCTGGCGCTCGTCGATCCACCAGTTGATGTAGCGGCGCGTGGCCTTGAGGTCTTCCAGCTGCCAGAACGCCCAGCCCGGCACGCCCTTGCGCGGCTGCGGCAACTGCACCGGCAGCGGGCCCTGGTTGCCGTAGCTGATGTCGGCCCAGTACTGGCGGCCCAGCGCGTTATCCGGGTCCACCCGCAGCAGGTCGTGGATGTCGGCATCCAGGCGCGCGTACAGGCGCTGGCGCTTGGAGGTGGTGTGTTCCTCGACCAGGAAGCCCCAGTTGTCCTTGACCTGGTTGAAGCGGTCGGCGATGTGCTCGACCTTGGCCTGCTCGCGCGGCTTGAACAGCAGGCGGATCTGCGCACCGTCCAGCGCGCGCGCGTCGAAGCCGGGCGCGGCCGAGGCGATGCTGAGCATCAGGCTGTCGTCGGTCAGGATGCGGTCGCGCAGGTCCAGCCACAGCGTGCGCGCCTGTCCGGGCGCGACCGAGACCGACACGTCGAGCATGTCGCGGCCGGGCCAGATCGGATCCTTGACGCGGAGGTTGAGCGGGATCAGGCCGTTGTGCGTGGCCGGCAGCTGCAGCGCCGGCAGGTCGATGGCGATGCCGTCCAGGCCGTCGTGCATGTTCTCCCAGCCGTACGACCAGCTGCGCATCAGCGGCTGCGCGGCCGGCGCGTCGCCGAGGTTGGAGGGAATGAGCACGTGGACGATGGGCAGCGGCGGCACCGCGGTCTTGTCGTCGGCACGCTTGCGCGACGGCGCCTTGGTCGGCAGGGCGACCACGGTGCTGCGCTCGTCCGGCGGATAGCGCCCGGCGATGTAGGCGCGCAGTGCGGCGAGGTTGGCGTAGTCCGGGGCGATGTCGCTGCGCACGGTGTAGCGCAGCGTGGCGCTGGGGTGGGCCGGCTCGGCGCCGGCGCCGACGTCGTAGGCCCAGATCTCCTGGATCGGGGTTTCCTGGGCGACGTTGGTGAAACGCAGGTGGCCGCCGCGGCGGCGTTCGAATTGGTCGACGCTGCGCACCGTGCCCTGGGCGCGCGAGAACAGCGGCGCAGGCGTGGCGCCATCGGCGGCATAGGTGGCCTGGCCGTAGGCGGCGCCGCGCAGTTCGATGCGGTTGAACGGTTCGTCCGGCAGGGCCAGGTCCAGCGCCTTGCCACCTTCGACGTAGACGTTCCAGTCGGGCAGCTGGAAGTAGTCGTTGCGGCCGGGCAGGCGCGAGCGGTTGTACACGCCGGGCCAGGTGGTCTCGGCGATGCCGTCGGTCGCCTTCCACATCCATTCCTTGAGGTCCTTGGCGTCGGCGAACTCGACCTTGCGGATGCGCGTGGACGGGGCATCCAGCGCAGGCGGTGCGCGGCCGTGGTCCCAGCCGAAGCGGTGCAGCCAGGCGTTGCGCGCGGCGCTGTCGGGCACCGCCTCGGCGCTACGCGGTTCCTGCTGGCGAGCCAGCGCAGCGACGCCAGCGGCGTCGAGCATGCGGTCGTAGACGCGGATCTCGTCGAAGTCGCTGCCGCGCAGGAAGTTGTAGCGGCTCTGCACCTGGTGCGGCGCCAGCACGCGTGCGGCCAGGCCGAGCTGGTCGAGCGCGGCGTCGAAGTCGAGCGAGCCGCCGTCGGCGCAGGCCTGCGTGCAGTCCACGCGCGCGGCTTCCTTGCCGTCCACGTACAGGCGCACGCCGCGGGTCTCGTCCCAGGCGAAGGCCAGATGGGTCCAGGCGCTGGGCGCGGGGAACTTGTCCAGCGTGAAGGAAACGCGGGTGCGGGCCAGGTTGGCGTCGGTCACGAAGGCATCGAAGCCGTGGCCGTTCCAGTCGATGCGCAGCCAGGCCATGTCCCAGCTGGTGTGGTCGGCGTAGCCGACGCGGAAGATCACGAACGGCGCTTCGCCCACCGGGTAGCGCGAGCGCCAGAAGAACGACAGCGTGCCGCGCTGGGTGTAGAGGTTGCCGGGAGCGTTCCAGGACAGCACACCGTCGTCGGCCCATTCGATGGCCTGCCCGGACACGCCGGTCGGTACCAGGGCGATCTTGTCGCGGAAGTTGGGTTGGGGGTCGCCATGGGCGACGTCGGCGTCCAGGCCTTTGTCGGCGGAGACGCGGAACAGCAGTTCGGGAGTGGCGGCTGCGGCGATGGCTGGCAACGCGAGGGCACAGAGCAGGGCGAGGCGGTGTGAGATGCGACCTGGGCTCTGCGATTTGGAGACGTATGCAGTAGAGCCTTGCTTTGCCGAAGTGGGTAGGAACCGCGCGTCGCGGCTGAAGCCGCTCCCACATGTGCGTTGCTGCACTGTGGGAGCGGCGTCAGCCGCGACGCGCGATGCCGGCACATCCTGTGGCAATCGCGGAGCGCCGATGGACGCAAGCAGGTGCACCGCATTCGCCTTCAGGCGACGCCACACCCCAGGACCGATCGCCGACACACCACTGCCGGCGCCCACCGCGCTGCCGCACATTGCCTGTTTCATCTCGCTCCTTTGCGATCGGCGCGCCCCGTGGCGGCGCGCGTCGATCTCCCTCCCCGGCCCACGAGTATGCGGGCAGCGGGGCGTTGCCGATACCGCAGCGCGGCATCGGCGAACGCAGTCTTCAGAACTTGTAACGCACCCCGATCGCGTACTGGCGGCCGGTCTCGCTGTAGGTCAGCGGCAGCTGCGCGCCGCTGGCGCTGGTCTGCACCCACTCGTAGTACGGCACGTTGGTCAGGTTCGACCCTTCCAGGCTGATGTCGATCTTCTCGTCGATCTTGTAGGTCAGCTTGGCGTCCACGACATTGGTGCCGCGCATGCCGTGCATGTCGAAGCCGGTTTCCGTGGCCGGCACCTGGGTCAGGTAGCCGTCGCGGTGGGTCAGCGACACGCGGCCGCTGAAGCGCTCGCCTTCGTAGAACAGCGTGGCGTTGTACGAGTTCTTGGACAGGCCGGTGAGGTCGGTGTTGAACGACAGCGCGCCGGTGCCGGTGACGTACTGGATCTTGGACTGCACGTAGGTGTAGTTCAGCTGGGTGCCGAAGTTGGCCCACTTGCCCGGCAGGAAGCTGAAGGGCTGGATGTAGTTGAACTCGGCGCCCTTCAGCTTGCCGCCCGGGGTGTTGAGCGGCACGCTGAAGACGAAGTCGTCGGTGGCCGCCGCGCCGGTGCCGTCGAGCAGGCTGACCGGCAGGCCGCTGCTGGAGTACGGGGCGATGGTGCGCGCGGTCTGCACGAAGCTGTCGATGTCCTTGTAGAACAGCGCCAGGCCGAGCATCGCGCCTTCCTGCAGGTACCACTCGAAGCCGAGGTCGGCGGTCTTGGCGCGGATCGGATCCAGGTTCGGATTGCCGCCGCTGACCGTGCGCGCGCCGCCGGCGACGGCGACCGTCACGCCCGGGGTCAGGCTGCCCAGGCCCGGCCGCGTCATCACCTTGGCGGCGCCGAAGCGGATCAGGAAGTCCGGGGTGATCTCGGCGACCAGGTTCAGCGACGGCAGGGTGTCGTGGTAGTCGCGCTCGACCGTGGTGTTGATCAGGTTCGAGCCGACCAGGGCGTAGCCGGTGGAAGACTGGTTGGTCTTCACGTAGCGCACGCCGATGTTGCCGGAGAACGGGATCGCGCCGATGTCGAAGGCGAAGTCGCCCATCAACCAGGCGCCGCGGTCCTTCTCTTCCACGCTGCGGGTGTTGACCGCACGCTCGGTCAGCGTCCAGGTGCCGGTGCCGCTGTAGATGCCCAGCGCATCGGCGATGCCGTTGAGGTCGGGCACCGCCCAGTTCGACGGCGTGCCCTCGATGCCCTTGAGCCCGGCCAGCGTCACCAGGTTGACCGGCACGATGCGGTTGCCGGTGGCGAAGGTCGGCACGCTGGTCTCGGACGCGCGGCGGAACTCCTTGGTGTCGAAGCCGTAGTTCTTGGCCAGCACGCCGCCCTTGAGGGTGAAGTTGGTGCCCAGGTTCCACTCGAAGTTCAGCGAGCCGGTGTCGAAGCTGTTGTTGGCCGACTGCGGACGCATGCGCACTTCGGCCAGGGTCCAGCCATTGGCGGCGGTCGGGTCGATGCCGTAGTTGAACACCGGCGAGGTGTAGCTGTTGCGGTAGTCGTAGCTGTAACCGGCGACGTTGTTCTTGTCCATGATCACCGTGGTCTGGATCGGGTTCCGGTGCTTGGAACTGGAGGTGCCGATCTCGCCGGTGATCTTGAAGGTGTCGCTGAAGCGGTGCTCGCCGTTCAAGGTGAGCTGCTTGAAGACCGTGTTCCACTCGTCGTGGCGGTTCTCCGAGCGGATGTCGGTGTTGTCGAAGCGGCCATACAGCAGCGCACCGGAGGCCGGGTCGACGTAGCCGTCGCGCACGATCATGTCCGGCTTGCCGTTCTGCGAGCGGCCGCGGCTGAAGCTGATCGCCTCGATGTAGTGCTCGTCGCGCTTGGCATCGATCTTCGAGTACAGGCCGTCCAGCGAGAATTCGGTACTGTCGTTGGGCTTCCACTGCAGCGAGCCGGTCACGCCCAGGCGGTTCTGCTCGTGCTCCATCTGCGTGTAGCGCGGGATGCGCGGGCTGAACACGTTGGCGCTGTTGGCCGCGGCGAACGGCGAGGTGGGGCTGTAGCCGTTGTTGCTCGGGCCGTTGGCCCAGCGCGTGGTGCCGCTGCCTTCCTCGAGCACCTGGCGCTCGGAGTAGGCCACCGACATCAGCGCGCCGAAGGTGCCGTCGGCCCAGGTGTTGGCGACCAGCGCGGCGATGCGCGGATCGGCCTTCTGCGACATGCCGTTGTAGGTGGCCTGGCCGTTGGCGGCGAAGGTGAAGCCGTCGTAGTCGAACGGCCGCGCGGTGCGCAGGTCGACCGTGGCGCCCAGCGAGCCTTCCTCGACGTCGGCCGAGGCGGTCTTGCGCACCACCATCTGGGTGAACAGGTCCGAGGCGAACACGTTGAAGTCGAAGCCGCGGCCGCGGTTGGTGCCGCCGCTCTGGTCGCTGGCACCGACCGTGGTCAGCGCTTCCATGCCGTTGATGCGCACGCGGGTGAAGTCCGGGCCGAGGCCGCGCACGGAGATGTTGCGGCCTTCGCCGGCGTCGCGGGTGATGACCACGCCGGGGATGCGCTGCAGCGATTCGGCCAGGTTGGTGTCCGGGAACTTGCCCACGTCCTCGGCGACGATGGCGTCGACCATGCCCTTTTCGGCGCGCTTGATGTCCAGCGCCTTCTCCACGCTGGCGCGGTAACCGGTGACGACGACGGTGTCGAGCTCGGTGGTGGCATCGGCCGAGGCCGCGGCGGGCGGCGCGGCCGCCGGCGCGTCCTGTGCCTGCAGGGCACCGGCCTGCAGGGCCAGGCCGATCGACAGCGCGAGCAAGGTAACCGGTGTCTTCCGGCGTTCGGTACGTGATTGCATGTCCTCCCCTCCCAAGGGTTACATGACGGCGTGGAACTGCGGGCGCTGTCGCGAATGACACCGCTGGTCAAAACCAACGTTAACAGTTGCGAAACATCCCGGCATCTTGCAGCGCAACAGAGTGCTCGGCGACCCGAGGGTCTTTGCAGTCAATGAGATAGCGCAGGATCGCGACGTCGGCCAGTGCCGAAGCGCCTGCTGCCGCACAAAAATGACACCGCTAGTCACTTTTTCTGGTCGGCGTTCGCATTTCGCGGCATGCTTGGCGTCCCTTCGGCTGCCGGACCCGCCTGCCATGACCGTTTCCCGCATCGTCTGCTTCGGCGAACTGTTGCTGCGCCTGGGTGCGCCCGGCCACGAACGGCTGCTGCAGACGCCGCGGCTGCAGGTGCAGGTGGGCGGTGCCGAGGCCAACGTGGGCGTGGCGCTGGCGCATTTCGGCCATGCCGTCTCGGTGGTCAGCGTGCTGCCGGACAACCCGCTGGGCCAGGCCGCGGCCGGGGAACTGCGCCGGCATGGCGTGGACACCAGCGGGGTGCGCTTCGTACCCGGGCGCATGGGCCTGTACTTCCTCAGCACCGGCGCCGGGCACCGCCCCAGCGAGGTCACCTACGATCGCGCCGGCTCGGCCTTCGCGCTGGATGCGGGCGACCGGCACGACTGGCCGGCACTGCTGCACGGCGCGCAGTGGCTGCACCTGTCCGGAGTGACCCCGGCGCTGGGCGAACGCGGCGCGGCCGCGGCGCTGGCGGCCGCGCAGGCGGCACGCGCAGCCGGGGTGCGGGTGTCGTTCGACGGCAACTACCGCCCCAAGCTATGGGAGGCCTGGAACGGCGATGCGCCGGGCATCCTGCGGCAACTGCTGAACCAGGCGGACGTGCTGTTCGCCGACTACCGCGACCTGGAGGTGGTGCTGGGCCACCGCTACCCGCAGGACAGCGTGCAGGCGCGGGTGGAAGCGGGCGCGCGCGACGCCTTCGCCGCATTCCCGCAGCTGCAGGCGATGGCCTGCACCCAGCGCGTGGCGCACAGCGTGGACCGGCACAGCCTGGGCGCGATGCTGCTGCGCCGCGACGGCAGCGTCGCGCAGGCGCCAGCCGAGGAGCTGAGCGGCATCGTCGACCGCATCGGCGGCGGCGACGCCTTCGCCGCCGGCGTGCTGCACGGGTTGAGCCGCGGATGGGACGACACCGCCACGATCCGCTTCGGCCTGGCCGCCGGCTGCCTCAAGCACACGCTGCCGGGCGACGTGCTGGCGCTGAGCGAGGCCGAGGTGCGGGCGTGCGTGGGGGCGACGCGGTTCGATGTGAGGCGGTGAAGAGCCGGGAATGGGGAATGGGGAATGGGGAATCGTAAAAGCGCTGGCGCTTCCGGGTTTGCGTGCGGATTGGCGTTGCGATGTAGCGGGGTTTTAGTCGTGGGGGTGTGCTGGCAATTCCAGCACCACGGCTTCGATTGTCGCGGCTGAAGCCGCTCCTATCGGGGAAAGCTGCCGCCGGGATGGCTGGGATGTTGTGGGAGGGACCTCAGTCCCGACGCGGTGAAGCGCCGGGAATGGGGAGTGGGGAATCGTAGAAGCGCTGGCGCTGCGGGGTTTGCGTGCGGATTGGCGTGGCGCTGTTGCGTTTTTTGTCTTGAAGGTGTGCGGATAGTCCCGGCGTCGCGGCTTCGATTGTCGCGGCTGAAGCCTCTCCTACAGCAGATGCCGCGGGGATGGATGAGGTCTTTGTGGGAGGGACTTCAGTCCCGACGCGATTCGGTCGGCGTGCCGCCACCGCTGCCTCGCCGTCACCGCAAAAGAAAACGGCCGACATCGCTGCCGGCCGCATGCTCTGTCCGGGATCCGGGATCAACACGACGCCCGAATCCCCACTCCCGAATCCCCGCCCCTCAGAGCTCCACGCAATCGAACTTGACGTCCGGGTCGACCTCGGCGTCGTAGTCCACATCCTTGCGCTCGAAGCCGAACAGCTTGAGGAACTCGTGCTTGTAGCCGGCGTAGTCGGTGAGCTGGAACAGGTTCTCGGTGGTCACCTGCGGCCACAGCGCCTTGCAGGCATCCTGCACGTCGTCGCGCAGTTCCCAGTCGTCCAGGCGCAGGCGGTTCTCGTCGTCGGTGGCCGCGGGCTGGCCGTCCTCGCGGTACAGGCGCTCGCGGAACAGGCGGTCGGCCTGTTCGATGGTGCCTTCGTGCAGGCCCTTTTCCTTCATGATCTTGTAGACCATGGAGATGTACAGCGGCATCACCGGGATCGCCGCGCTGGCCTGGGTCACCACCGATTTCAGCACCGCCACGTTGGCCGCGCCGCCGTGCTGCTGCAGGCGCGCGTGCAGGCGCTGCGCGGTCTGGTCGAGGTCGACCTTGGCCTTGCCCAGCGCGCCGTGCCAGTAGATCGGCCAGGTGATCTCGGTGCCGATGTAGCTGAAGGCGACGGTACGCGCGCCCGGGGCGAGCACGCCGGCGGCGTCCAGCGCATCGATCCACAGTTCCCAGTCCTGGCCGCCCATCACGGTGACGGTGTCCTCGATCTCCTGCTCGGTGGCCGGCTCGATCGAGGCCTCGATGATGGCGTCCTTGTTGGTGTCGATGGCGGTGGCGGTGTAGGTCTGGCCGATCGGCTTGAGCGCCGAGCGCTTCACTTCGCCGGTGCCCGGCAGCTTGCGCACCGGCGAGGCCAGCGAATACACCACCAGGTCGACCTGGCCGCCCATGTCCTGCTTGATCAGTTCGATGACCTTGGCGCGCGCCTCGTCGGAGAACGCGTCGCCGTTGATCGACTTGCTGTACAGGCCGGCGGCCTTGGCCTGCTTGTCGAAGGCGGCGGCGTTGTACCAGCCGGCGGTGCCGGCCTTCTTCTCGCTGCCGGGCTTTTCGAAGAACACGCCGAGGGTGGCGGCGCCGAAGCCGAACGCGGCGGTGATGCGCGAGGCCAGGCCGTAGCCGCTGGACGCGCCGATCACCAGCACGTTCTTTGGCCCGTCGTGGCGCACGCCGCGCGCGCGCGTGGCGGCGATCTGCTCGAGCACGTTGCGCTCGCAGCCGAGCGGATGCGTGGTGGTGCAGATGAAACCGCGGACTTTCGGATGGATGATCAACGTGAATTCCTCGTCGGCACAATGCCCGCGGCATCTTAATGTCTGCGGCGGGCGCACAGAAGTCCCGATGGCAGCACACGGCGGGGTATGGAGCGTACTGCGGGCGCGCGCGCGCGTTCGGATGGGTCGCGTCGCGATTGAAGTCACTCCCACAGGGGCGGCGTCGTGGCGGCGGATGTCGTGCTGGCTGGAGGGAAACAGCTGATCGGCGAGCCGCAATCGCGCCATCGGTTGTCGCGGCTGAAGCCGCTCCTGCGGCAGGCCGCGGCACGGCAAGGTGGCACCGTTGTGGGAGGGACTTCAGTCCCGACGCGCTGCCGGTGGACGTCGCAGCGCCACCGCTGGTGCACGCATCAGATGATGCGCAGGGTGATCGCCTTGAGCACGGCACGGGTGCGGTCGCGGGTGCCGAGCTTGTCGAGGATGGTGGAGACGTAGTTCTTCACCGTGCCCTCGGCCAGGAACAGGCTGCGCGCGATCTCCTTGTTGGAGTAGCCGCCGGCGAGCAGGCGCAGGATCGCCACTTCGCGTTCGTTGAAGGTGTCGCGCGGGGCGTCCTCGTCGCGGTAGCGGTAGCGCGCACGCACCGGGTCGG
Source organism: Xanthomonas sp. LMG 12459 (assembly GCF_009192905.1). NCBI lineage: Bacteria > Pseudomonadati > Pseudomonadota > Gammaproteobacteria > Lysobacterales > Lysobacteraceae > Xanthomonas > Xanthomonas sp. LMG 12459. The sequence goes on along the minus strand of NZ_NSGT01000026.1, from coordinate 21,749 downwards.
TGCTGACCGGCTGCAGCAGGGTCTCGCCGGCGGCCACGCGCGCGATCGCCTCGCGCAGGTCCTCCGGTGCCGCGTCCTTGAGCAGGAAGCCCTGCGCGCCGGCGGCGGTGGCGCGCAGCAGCAGATCGGATTCGTCGAAGGTGGTGAGCAGCAGCACCGGCGTGCGGTCGCCGCGCGCGCGCAACTGCTGCAGCGCCTGGATGCCGTCCATGCCGGGCATGCGGATGTCGCTGAGCACCACGTCCACCGGCGTGGCCGCCACCACGTCGAGCAAGGCCTGGCCGTCGTCGGCCTCGCAGGCGACGACGATGCCCTGGGTCTGCAACAGCGCGCGCAGGCCGGCGCGCACCAGCACCTGATCGTCGGCCAGGGCGATCCGCAGCGCGCTCACAGCGGCAGCCTCGCGCTCAGCTGCATGCCGCCGAGCGGCGTGCGGCCCAGTTCCAGGCGCCCGTGCAGCGCTGCCAGACGCTCGCGCATGCCGGCGATGCCGTTGCCCTCGCGGATGCGCTCGGCGCGGTGGCCGTCGTCCTCGATGTCCAGGCACAGCTGCTGCCGCTCCTGGCCCAGGCGCACCCGTACGTGTGCCGCGTCGGCATGCCGGGCGGCGTTGGTCAACGCTTCCTGCACCAGCCGCAGCAGGGTCTCTGCCAGGTGCGGATCGGTGATGCGCAGCGCCGGATCGATCTGCAGCTGCAGCTGCGGCCGCGGGAACGGCGCGGCCAGGGCGCACAACGCCGTCTCCAGGTCCACCCCGCGGTCGTCGCGCAGCGACTGCACCACTGCGCGGATGTCGGCCAGCAGCTCGCCGGACAGTCGCTCCACCGTCGCCACCTCCGGGCGTTGCGCCAGCGCCGGATCGGCCAGCAGCAGGCGCAACTGGATGCGCAGGGCAGTGAGCTTGTGTCCGGCTACGTCGTGCAGTTCGCGCGCCAGGCGCAGGCGCTCGGCGTCGCGGGTGCTATCGGCGAGCAGCGCGCGGGTGGCCAGCAGGTCGGCGTTGACCCGCGCCAGCGCCTCGCGCGCCAGCTCGGCAGTGCGCGCGTAGTGCGCGCTGAGGCCGGCGAAAGCATGGAAGCCTGCGTAGATCAGCGTGGTCAGCAGCGGATGCTTGATACCGGCGGCGGACAGCGCCAGGAAGGTGCCCAGGTTGGCCAGCAGCGCCAGCGCCAGCACTGGGCGCGGCGGCCACTGCAGCGCCACCTGCGCGACCACCACCACCAGCAGCACCGGCGCGGTGCCGACGTGTGGCTCCAGCCAGACCAGGGCCATCGCCGCGGCTGCCTCGACCCACAGCGCGACATCGCGCCAGCGCCCGGGCAGGTAGTGCGCGCCGAGCAGCGGCAGCAGGAACAGCGCCGCCGCAGTCCAGCGCCAGGCCACCAGCGCATGCGGCGCGAACTGGAACGACCACAGCACGGTGGCCACGGTCAGCAACCCGGCCAGGCGCTTGGGTTCGATCAGATCGCGCAGGAATCGAGTCATGCGACGGATGCTGACCGCGTGCCGACGCCGCGGCAATGGGGCAGGCGCAGAAAGTGACTTCCGGCAGGCGGACGGCATGACCAGCGGCCACTGCCGCGCCACCCCGATGGCGCCACACTGCGTCCATGCCCTGCCGGGTGCCGGACGATCGGCACGCAGGATGGGCCCGGTTCATCCACCCTGCCACGCAATGCGTGGTGCACGCCGCCACGAGGAACACCGTCATGCTCCTGACCCTGCGCCATCCGGATCTGCTGTTCATGCTGCTCGGCCTGGGCTGGGGAGCGTACGAGATGCTGCTCAGCCGCCGCCGTCGCGCCGCCGATGGCGGTGCGCGCGACCAGGGCACGCTGCGCCTGCTGTGGCGCGTGCTGTACGGCGCGGTGGCGCTGGGCGCGCTGCTGTCGCTGCTCGGCGTGTGGCGCTATGCGCCGCACTTGCGCGAACCGCTGCGCTGGTTGGCCTGCGCGCTGCTGGCCGGCGGGCTGGCGCTGCGGCTGTGGTCGATCCGGGTGCTGGCGCGCTGGTTCACCGTCGACGTGACCATCCAGGAAGGCCACCGCCTGGTCCGCCACGGGCCGTACCGCTATCTGCGGCATCCCTCGTACACCGGCGCGCTACTGGCGTTCTACGGGCTGGCGCTGGGCATGGGCAACGTGCTGTCGCTGCTGGCGATCGTGCTGCCGGTGACCTGGGCGTTCCTGCGCCGCATCCGGGTCGAGGAGGCGATGCTGACCCAGGCCTTCCCCGAGGAGTATCCCGACTACGCCGCGCACAGCTGGCGGCTGCTGCCGTGGGTGTGGTGAGGCCGCCGCGATGGCGCTGCGCGACCTGATCCTGGCCAGCCTGCACCACCTGGCGATGCTGCTGCTGATCGCCGCGCTGGTGGCGGAATGGACCCTGCTGCATGCGCCGCTGGACCACCGCCAACTGGCGCGGCTGGTCCGCGTCGATGCCGGCTAAGGGCTGGCCGCGCTACTGATCCTGGCGATCGGTGCCCTGCGCGTGCGCTACGGGCTCAAGGGCGCCGATTACTCCCTGCACACCCCCTGGTTCTGGGCCAAGCTCGGCACCTTCGCGGCGATCGGCCTGCTCTCGCTGGTGCCGACGCTGCGCCTGCTGCGCTGGCGCCGGCAGGCGCGGCTGCAGCCGACCTGGTCGCCGAACGCGGCACAGGTGCGCACGCTGCAGCGGTTGATCGGGGTGGAACTGGGCCTGTTGGCGGTGCTGGTGGTGCTGGCCGCGGCGATGGCACGCAACGGCATGCCCTGATTGGTATTACCAATTTAGGCAGCCCGCATCACTGCAACCATTGACGCCGCGTGATCCAAGGCGCCTAATGGTCACACCATTCGCGCCCCGCCAGTTTATTGGTATGACCAATAGTCTTAAAGCTGCCGCCACTGCCGCTGCCGGCGAGTCCCCTGCCCGGCTCAGCGACCGGGTCGCCGCGCAGTTGCGCACGCTGATCGCGCAACGCGGCCTGGCGGTCGACGCGCGCCTGCCCGCCGAGCGGGCCCTCGCCGCGGAACTGGGCGTCTCGCGCCCGGTGCTGCGCGAGGCCATCGCGCAACTCGCCAGCCAGGGGCTGCTGCGGGCCCGGGTAGGTGGCGGCACCTACGTGCAACGGCCGCCAACCCCGGAAGACCAGGTGGTGGCGCCGCTGCAGCCGTTCCTGCCGTTGCTGCACGCCGACCCGGAGTACCGCTTCGACGTGCTGGAAGCGCGCCATGCGCTGGAAGGCGCCACCGCCTGGCATGCGGCGCTGCGCGCCACCGACGACGACCGCGCGCGCATCGAGGCGGCCTACGAGGCGCTGCTGCAGACCCATGCGCAGGCCGATGCGGCGGCGCAGGCGCACGCCGACGCCGATTTCCACCTGGCCATCGCCGAGGCCACCCACAACCGGGTGCTGCTGCAGGTGATGCGCGGGCTGTTCGACCTGCTGCAGGCCAACATCTCGCAGAGCCGGCAACAGCTGTTCGAATCGCCGCGCATCTTCTCCGCCCTGCTCGCCCAGCACCGCGCCCTGCGCGACGCGATCCTGGCCGGCGACCCCGAACGCGCCCGCGCCGCCGCGCACTCCCACCTGGAATTCGTGCACAGCGCGCTGCGCACCCTCGACGAGGACGATGCGCGCCGCGCCCGTGCCTCGCGCCTGCCCTCCTCTCCCTGACCGCCCTGCCCCCATGATCATTTCCGCCTCCACCGACTACCGTGCCGCCGCGCAGCGCCAGCTGCCGCCGTTCCTGTTCCACTACATCGACGGCGGCGCCTATGCCGAGCACACCCTGCGCCGCAACGTGTCCGACCTGAGCGACATCGCCCTGCGCCAGCGAGTGCTGCGCGACATGTCGGCGCTGGACCTGCACACCGAGCTGTTCGGCGAACGCCTGGCCTTGCCGGTGGCGCTGGGGCCGGTGGGCCTGACCGGCATGTACGCGCGCCGCGGCGAGGTGCAGGCGGCCAGGGCGGCAGCGGCCAAGGGCGTGCCGTTCACCCTGTCCACGGTATCGGTGTGCCCGATCGAGGAAGTGGCGCCGGCGATCGACCGACCGATGTGGTTCCAGCTGTACGTGCTCAAGGACCGCGGCTTCATGCGCAACGCGCTGGAGCGGGCCAAGGCCGCAGGCGTTACCACCCTGGTGTTCACCGTGGACATGCCGGTGCCGGGCGCGCGCTACCGCGACGCGCATTCGGGCATGAGCGGCCCCAACGCGCCGCTGCGGCGCATGCTGCAGGCCGTCACCCATCCGCGCTGGGCCTGGGACGTGGGCCTGCGTGGGCGCCCGCACGACCTGGGCAACATCTCCACCTACCGCGGCCATCCCACCGGGCTGGCCGACTACATCGGCTGGCTCGGCGCCAACTTCGATCCGTCGATTTCGTGGAAGGACCTGGAGTGGATCCGCGAGTTCTGGACCGGGCCGATGGTGATCAAGGGCATCCTCGATCCGGACGATGCGCGCGATGCGGTGCGGTTCGGCGCCGACGGCATCGTCGTTTCCAACCATGGCGGGCGCCAGCTCGACGGCGTGCTGTCCAGCGCGCGGGCGTTGCCGGCGATCGCCGATGCGGTGAAGGGCGAGCTGAAGATCCTGGCCGACTCCGGCGTGCGCAACGGCCTGGACGTGGTGCGCATGCTGGCGCTGGGCGCCGACACCGTGCTGCTCGGCCGCGCCTTCGTCTACGCGCTGGCCGCCGCCGGACAGGCCGGCGTGGAGCATCTGCTGAGCCTGATCGAGAAGGAGATGCAGGTGGCGATGACCCTGACCGGCGCCAAATCGATCGCGGCGATTTCGCGCGAGTCGCTGGCGCAGGTGACGCGCGAGGCGATGGTCTCGGCGTAAAGGCGGTCGCGGCGACACTGGCGCCGCCGCGACCGACCTGCTCTACCCGGCCTTGCGCCGCGCCGGGGCCTTGCGCGCAGCTGGCTTGGCCTTGGCCGCCGCTGGTTTCGGTTTGGCGCGCGTCGCCTTCTTGGCCTTACCGGCCGCGCTCTTGGCCGGCTTGCCGCTCTTCTTCGCCGCGGTCTTGCGCACCGGCACGCGCTCGTCCTGCCTGGCCGGCGTGCGCTTCTTGGCCTCCAGGCTCTTCTGCAGCAGCGACATGAAGTCGACCACGTTGGTGGTGGCGTCCTCGCGCTGCGGCGCCTCGGCGTCCTCGTCGACCTGGGTGGTGCCCTCCTGCGCCTTGATCCGTTTCTGGATCACCGCGTGCAGCCGCTCGCGGAATTCGTCGTGGTAGGCATCGGGGTCCCAGCGCCCGGACATCGAGTCGATCAGCTGCGCCGCCATCTCGGTTTCCTTGGCGCTGATCCGGTAGTCGGCGGCCTTGCCGCTGGGCAGCGTGTAGTCGTCCAGGTCGACCAGTTCCTGCGGGTAGCGCAGCAGGATCAGCACCAGCGCATCCTGCAGCGGCATCACCGCCGACAGATACTCGCGGGTGCGGATCACCACCCGCGCGATGCCGACCTTGCCGGTGTTGCGCAGGGTCTCGCGCAGCAACACGTAGCCCTTCTCGGCCTTCTTGCCCGGCACCAGCACGTAGGGTTTCTCGAAATAGCGCAGGTCGATCTCGGCGGCGTCGACGAAGGCCTCCACTTCCACCGTCTCGTGGCTCTCCGGTGCGGCCGAGGCGATGTCCTGCTGCTCGACCACCACGTAGTTGCCCTTGCTGTACTCGTAGGCCTTGACGATGTCCTTCCACGGCACTTCCTCGCCGGTGTCGGCGTTGACCCGCTCGAAGCGGATCGGGCGCTTGTCGCGCGCGTCGAGCATGCGGAAGTGCAGGTCGATCCGGCGTTCGCCGGACATCAGCGACACCGGCACGTTGAGCAGGCCGAAGGACAGCGTGCCGGTCCAGATCGGGCGCGGCATCAGTGCGCCTCCACGCCGGCGGCCTGCGCCGGCAGGTGATCCAGCGCCTGCCAGGCATCCTCGATCACCTGCCGCGCCTGGGTCCAGTCCAGCCGCGAGTCGCCACGCATCAGGTCCCAGTGCGCGGCCAGTTCGTCCTCGGTCTCGGCAACGGGCCCGCGCGGCCAGCCGCGGGCATGGGTCTGCAGGGCGAAGGCATAGGCCGGGCACAGGTCGCGCCACGGCGTGCGGTGGCGGGCGCGGCGCTGGCGGTAGTCGGCCAGGCTGTAGCGGCGGTAGTCCGGTGCGTCGTGCGGGCGCGGTGCCGCACCACGGCGGCGCGGCGGCGGAGCGCTCGGCAAGGGGTCCAGATGGGCGTTGAACAGCAGCGGGTCGGGGCGGTCGCTGGGGCGCATGGCAGGGCTCCGGGCGGCAACGGCGGCGGGGGGACGCGCAGCAGTAGCGCTGCCGCCGTTAGCGACCCGTGACCGATCCGTGGAGGATGCGCGATTCGCAATGGCTTCACCACGCCGGCGGTGAACTGGACCTCCGCTATTCCCTGGAGGAACCGGACATGTCCACGCCCACCGATCCGCTGCGCCAGGCCGCGCCCATTCCCGGCGAACAGCGCGGCAAGCGCCAGACGCAGGACCGCGAAGACCGCGGCGCCGGCGACCGCCCCGAGACCATCGTCGAACACGAACCGCGCACCGGCGAGAACCGCCCTGCCCCGCAGGACACTCCGGCGCACTCCACGCCGGACACCGCGCACGGACGGCATGCCGACGCCAACCAGGACGAAGCCCTGGAAGAGACCTTCCCCGCCAGCGATCCGGTGTCGCCGTTCGTGCCGGCGAAGGCGCCGAAGGCGTCGTAGCGCATCGAAGTCTGGCGTCCTACCAGCATCGGTGTGGAAATGACTTCAGGGCACCTCAAAAATCTCGACTGCAACATCAGCCGCGACGAGCGACATCATCGGCGCGTCCGACTGCACTGCAGTCGGGACTGAAGTCCCTCCAACAAGGAGGGGCCGGCGGGCAGCGCTTCCATCGATAGGATCGGAAACACGGTGCAGAAGAACTCGCTGCACCGCGTGCCTTCCGCCACTACACCTTCCCCGCCGCCTCCAGCGCGGCGTACTCGCTGTCGCTGAACAGCCGCGAGCGCACCAGGAAGCGCACGCCCTCGCCGTTCTCCAGCGAGAACATGCCGCCGCGGCCGGGCACGACGTCGATGATCAGCTGGGTGTGCTTCCAGTAGGCGAACTGCGAGGGGCTGATGTAGAACGGCGCGTGCCCGATCTCGCCGAGCAGCACGTCGCGGTCGCCGACGATGAAGTCGTCCTGCGGGTAGCACATCGGCGAGGAACCATCGCAGCAGCCGCCCGACTGATGGAACAGCAGCGCGCCGTGCCGCGCCCGCAGCTTGGCGATCAACTGCAGGGCCGGCAGCGTCGCCAGCACCTGCGGCGGCAACGCGTCAGCGGGCGCGGACGCGTCCATCAGGCGGCCATGTCCAGGACGATGCGGCCTTCGATCTTGCCGGCGTGCATGCGCGCGAACACGTCGTTGACGTTGTCCAGGGTGTCGGTGGCCACAGTCGCGGCGACCTTGCCCTGCTCGGCGAATTCCAGCGATTCCTGCAGGTCCAGGCGGGTGCCGACGATCGAGCCGCGCACGGTCACACCGTTGAGCACCATGCCGAAGATGTCCAGCGGGAACTGGCCCGGCGGCAACCCGTTGAGCGAGACGGTACCGCCGCGGCGGACCATGCCGATGGCCTGCTCGAACGCCTTCGGCGAGACCGCGGTGACCAGCGCACCGTGCGCGCCACCGATTTCCTTCTTCAGGTACGCGACCGGGTCGGTGGTGCGCGCATTCACTGTCACCGTCGCGCCCAGGCGCGTGGCCAGCGCCAGCTTGGCGTCGTCCACGTCCACCGCGGCCACGTTCAGGCCCATCGCCTTGGCGTACTGCACGGCCATGTGGCCGAGACCGCCGATGCCGGAGATCACCACCCAGTTGCCGGGCTTGGTGTCGGTGACCTTCAGGCCCTTGTACACGGTGACGCCGGCGCACAGGATCGGCGCGACCTCGACGAAGCCGATGTTCTTCGGCAGGTGGCCGACGTAGTTGGCATTGGCCAGGGCATATTCGGCGAAGCCGCCGTTGACCGAGTAGCCGGTGTTCTGCTGCGCCTCGCACAGGGTTTCCCAGCCGCCCAGGCAATGCTCGCAATGGCCGCAGGCCGAGTACAGCCACGGAATGCCGACGCGATCGCCTTCCCTGACGTGGTCCACGCCGGCGCCGACCGCCACCACATGGCCCACGCCCTCGTGGCCGGGGATGAACGGCGGGTTCGGTTTCACCGGCCAGTCGCCCTCGGCCGCATGCAGGTCGGTATGGCACACGCCGCAGGCTTCGATCTTGACCAGGATGTCGCCGGCTTGCGGCCGCGGCACCGTCACTTCCTCGATCACCAATGGCTTGCCGAACTCACGCACCACGGCGGCTTTCATCGTCTTGTCCATCGCAACGCTCCTGAGAAAAACGGGTCCTGTCACCATCGCGCGACCGGCGACGGAGTGCCTTGATCCAGATCAGTTCGCAGGCGGACGACGGCACGCCGGCAGCGTGCCGCCGCCCTGCCCGGAGCATCAGAAGAAGCCCAACGCCTTCGGCGAGTAGCTGACCAGCAGATTCTTGGTCTGCTGGTAGTGGTCGAGCATCATCTTGTGGTTCTCGCGGCCGATGCCCGACTGCTTGTAGCCACCGAACGCGGCATGCGCCGGATAGGCGTGATAGCAGTTGGTCCACACCCGCCCAGCCTGGATCGCGCGACCCATGCGGTACAGCCGCGCCGCATCGCGGCTCCACACGCCGGCGCCCAGGCCGTACAGCGTGTCGTTGGCGATCGCCAGCGCCTCGGCCTCGTCCTTGAAGGTGGTCACCGACACCACCGGGCCGAAGATCTCCTCCTGGAACACACGCATCTTGTTGTGGCCCTTGAACACCGTCGGCTTGACGTAGAAGCCGCCGGCCAGCTCGCCGTCCAGCGCGTTGCGTTCGCCGCCGATCAGCACCTCGGCGCCTTCCTGCTTGCCGATGTCGATGTAGGACAGGATCTTCTCCAACTGCTCGCTGGAGGCCTGCGCGCCGACCATGGTATTGGGATCGAGCGGATTGCCCTGCTTGATCGCCGCCACCCGCTTGAGCACCTTCTCCATGAAGCGCTCGTAGATCGACTCCTGGATCAGCGCGCGCGACGGACAGGTGCACACCTCGCCCTGATTGAAGGCGAACAGCACGAAGCCTTCCACCGCCTTGTCGAGGAAGTCGTCGTCCTCGGCCATCACGTCGGCGAAGAAGATGTTCGGCGACTTGCCGCCCAGCTCCAGCGTCACCGGGATCAGGTTCTGGCTGGCGTACTGCATGATCAGCCGGCCGGTGGTGGTCTCGCCGGTGAAGGCGATCTTGGCGATGCGCGGGTTGCTGGCCAGTGGCTTGCCGGCTTCCAGGCCGAATCCGTTGACCACGTTGAGCACGCCCGGCGGCAGCAGGTCGCCGATCACCTCCATCAGCACCAGGATCGAGGCCGGGGTCTGCTCGGCCGGCTTCATCACCACGCAGTTGCCCGCGGCCAGCGCCGGCGCCAGCTTCCAGCACGCCATGAGCAGCGGAAAGTTCCACGGGATGATCTGGCCGACCACGCCGAGCGGTTCGTGGAAGTGATAGGCGATGGTGTCGTGGTCGATCTCGGAGATGCCGCCTTCCTGCGCGCGCACCGCGCCGGCGAAGTAGCGAAAGTGGTCCACGCACAGCGGCACGTCGGCGTTGAGCGTCTCGCGCACCGGCTTGCCGTTGTCCCAGGTCTCGGCATAGGCCAGCAGTTCCAGGTTCTGCTCGATGCGGTCGGCGATCTTCAGCAGCACGTTGCTGCGCTCGGTGCTGGAGCTCTTGCCCCATGCGTCCTTGGCGGCGTGCGCGGCGTCCAGCGCCGCCTCGATGTCCTCGGCGTTGGAGCGCGCCACCGCGGTGAACACCTTGCCGGTGATCGGCGTGCTGTTGTCGAAGTACTGCCCGCTCTTCGGTTCCACCCACTTGCCGCCGATGAAGTTGCCGTAGCGCGACTTGAAGATGGACTGCGGATCGGTGGCATGCGGCTTGGCGGTGCTGACGGCGTTCATGGTGTTCTCCTTCGGCGGTCGGAAAGGACGGGCGGGGCCGTCCGGTAGCGGCATGTGCGCAAGTCCGATGCCAGGTTTTGCGTGCTGCGCCGCGTCACGCGGTCGCACCGCGACACACCGACGCACCCCCTGCGGTTTTGCTGCGTCGCGTCACGTCTGTCGATTGCGCTGCGTCGACGGATGTGCTGTTTATCGGAACACCCGTATCACCAGGTGTCGCAATCTGCGACAGCGGAGCCGGACATGGCGCAGCACCCTTCGCAACACCAACTCGGCCAGGCCCGGCGGGCCTTCTTCGAACGCGGCGGCGCGCCGGTCGGGCAGGTGCCCGACACCATCCTGCAGTCGTGGCAGCGCTGCCAGCGCCTGGGCCTGGCCGCGGACGCGAAGCCCGCGATCGAGCCGCTGGAAGCCTCGCGCCTGCGCGCCCTGCGCGAGGCGCACGAGCGGCTGTGGCGGCTGGCCCGCGCCGAACTGGAAGGCCTGGCCGGCGACGCCGCGGCCACCGGCAGCATCGTGCTGCTCACCGACGAGGCCGGCTGGATCCTCGACGCCGAAGGCAGCCCGCGCTTCCTCGACAAGGCGGGCAGGGTGGCGCTGATGCCCGGCGCATGCTGGAGCGAACCCCAGGTCGGCACCAATGCGATCGGCACGGCGATCGTCGAAAGCCGTTCGGTGGAAGTGCGCGGTGGCGAACACTACTTCGCCCCGCACCAGATCCTCAGTTGCGCGGCGGTGCCGATCTTCGATCCGTACGGCGCCCTGGCCGGCGTGCTCGACATCTCCGGCGACGCCAGCGTGCAGCACATGCATGCGCTGGCACTGGCGCGGATGGCGGTGGCCAACATCGAACACCGCTATTTCGACGACGGCATCCCCGGCTGCGAACTGCTGCGCGTGCACCACGACCCGGCGCTGCTCGGCACGGCGCGCGAAGCGCTGCTGGCGTTCCGCAACGGCCGCCTGGTGGCCGCCAACCAGGCCGGGTTGCGGCTGTTCGGCCTGGAGCGCCACGAACTCGGCCGCGCGCCCTACGAAGCGCTGTTCGAAGAGCCGCTGTCGCGGCTGCGCCAGCAGGGCAGCGTGTTCGACCTGCAGGGGCGGGCGCTGCACGGACGCATCGACAGCCCGGCCGACGATCGTCCGCGGCGGCGCCCGCAGCAGGCGCCGATCACCGTGACCGCGTCATCGCGGCCTTCGGCGGCGGCGGCGTCCGACGCGCCGCTGTTCGACGCGGCGCAGGAACTGGCGCTGGAACGCGCGCGGCGCGTGCTCGATGCGCAACTGCCGGTGCTGGTGCAGGGCGAGACCGGCACCGGCAAGGAAGTGTTCGCGCGCGAATTGCACCGGCGCAGCGCCCGCGCCGGGCGCCCGTTCGTGGCGGTCAACTGCGCGGCGCTGCCGGAAGGGCTGATCGAAGCGGAACTGTTCGGCTACGAGGACGGCGCCTTCACCGGCGCGCGCAAGCACGGCAACCCGGGCCTGCTGCGCCAGGCCGACGGCGGCGTGCTGTTCCTGGACGAGATCGGCGACATGCCGCTGGCCCTGCAGCCGCGGCTGCTGCGCGTGCTGCAGGAACGCGAACTGCTGCCGCTGGGCGGCGGCAAGCCGGTGAAGCTGGATTTCGCGCTGGTCTGCGCCACCCACCGCGACCTGGACGCGGCGATGGCCGAGCAGCGCTTCCGGCCCGATCTGTACTACCGCATCGCCCACCACTGCGTGCAGATTCCGGCACTGCGTGCGCATCCGGACCGACGCGCGCTCGTCGCCGAGCTGTGGGCGCGGCTTGGCCAGGGCAGGCGTCTGACCGAGGCGGCCCTGGCGACGCTGAGCGCCTACGCGTGGCCGGGCAATCTGCGCCAGCTGGTGGCGTGCCTGCGCACCCTGGTGGCGTTGAGCGAAGCGAATGCGCTGGTCGATACCGACGCCTTGCCGGCCTACCTGCCCGGCGTGCGCGCGGGAGAGCAGGGCAGCAACGGCGGCACCGCGATGCCGTTGCCCGATGCCGACCTCGACAGTCTCGCGCTCGGCGCCATGCGCCAGGCCCTGGATGCCTGCAACGGCAACGTCTCGCAGGCCGCACGCCGGCTCGGCATCAGCCGCAGCACGCTGTACCGACGGCTGCAGTTGGGGACGCACTGAGGCGGCATATCGCCGGCTGCGCCTTACGCGGTCGTCGACGTCGCATGTCTCGTAAGAGCGGCTGCAGCCGCGACACGGCGTTATCGGTCATGTCAGTCGCGGCTGACGCTGCTCCTACAGCGCAGCGCGGTTTCCCCCGAACCGCAGCAACGCGCGCGGCTGGAGCGCCCTTTCGCCGCGACAGCCCTCCCACAGACCCCTCATCGGTTGGAAACCGCTCTCGCATCCATGACCTCTTTCTGACCGAACACATCGCCCACGACTGCCGCGTCCGAACACGGCGAGCAGCGCGCGGTGCTGCCGGCGATGCTCCAGGCTCCTTCGCAACCATGGAGCTTCACATGCAACGCTTGCACGGCAAGATCGCGCTCATCACCGGCGCCAGTTCCGGCATCGGCCACGCCGCCGCACACCTGTTCGCGCGCGAAGGCGCCTGCGTAGTGCTGGGCGCGCGCCGCGGTGCACTGCTGCAGACGCTCGCCGCGCAGATCGAGGACGCCGGCGGTCACGCCGCGTGGCTGGCCGGCGACGTCCGCGAGGAGGCCTATGCGCAGGCATTGGTGGCGCTGGCGAACACGCGCTTCGGCGGGCTGGACATCGGCTTCAACAACGCCGGCACCCTGGGCACGCTGGTGCCGACCACGCAGCTGCAGGCGCAGGCCTGGCGCGACGCGCTCGATACCAATCTCAGCGGCGCATTCTTCGGCGCCAAGCATCAGATTCCGGCGATGCTGGCACGCAGCGGCGGGTCGTTGATCTTCACCTCGACCTTCGTCGGCCAAACCGTCGGCTTCCCGTGCACCGCCGCCTATGCCGCCAGCAAGGCCGGCCTGATCGGCCTGACCCAGGCGCTGGCAGCGGAATTCGGGCCGCAGGCGATCCGGGTCAACGCCTTGCTGCCGGGCGGCACGCACACACCGATGGCGGAGGCGATGAACGGCGCGCCGGAAGCGCTGGCGCAGGTCGCGCAGCTGCATGCGCTCAAACGCCTGGCGCAGCCGGACGAACTGGCACGGGCCGCGCTGTTCCTGGCCTCGGACGAAGCCGCGTTCGTGACCGGCAGCGCGATGCTGGTCGACGGCGGGGTATCGATCATGCGCAGTTGACGCGGACGGCGGTCGCGATGTCGCCGCGCCCGCACGCTGCGTGGCGAGGGGCACGCTCGCCACCGCGGGCAATGCCCTGCCGCTGCCGACGTCGCGACAGCAGCGGCCGGGCATGCAATCGCTCAGTCGTAGCTGTTGTTCATGCACGGTGAGCTGACCGGCGTCAGCACACTGAAGCTGCTGGCGTACAGCGCGATGATGCAGGTCCCCGGCGCGTCGCTCTGCACGTAGTTGCATTGCTTGCTGTTGCGGCTACGCGAGCTGCCGTCGCTCATCTGGAACGACAGGTTCCAGTAGTCGTTGGAGCCGGTCTGCGCCCGCAGCGGTACGGAGGCGATCGTACCGCCCGGCGGCAGCGATGCCGAAGCGGCCGGATCCATGTAGTTGCCGCAGGTGTGCTTGACGCTGACGTTGTTGATCGTCTGGCCGGTGCAATTGACCACCGTGAAGGTGCCTTGGTACGGCGTGGCGCTGACGCCTTCGGCCAGCGCCGGTTTGCTCTTGGTGCCGGCGTTGTCGCGGCTGTCGTCGGATGTGCTCATGGTGCGTCTCCTGGAGAGGCGTGGCGGTATGCGGGGGTGGCATTACGCTAGCGCCGCCGCGAAGAACGCCGCCAGCGTCCGCCGCCGGTTCGCGTAGACAGGTGCAGTGCGTTTGGTAGACGACTTGCAGGCGCGGCGCAGCGCGTAGACGCGCGGCACCTGGCGTTCGCTCAAGCCAGGCGCGGCATCGCCTCCGATGCTTCACACGCGGCTGCCAGACGCCTTCTCCCGCAGTGCCGCTATCGCGTTCGCCTCGCGCTGCATCTGCGCCTCGCACTTGCTGTCGTTCGACAGGTGCAGATGCTGATGAACGCATCGACCGTCATCGGCGTGAAGCTGCGGCAGGCCATCGCCGAGTGGTCGCCAGAACCAAGCGGGTGCGCAGCCGCCTCGCCACGCAGCCGCAAGCGAAAGCCTAGCCAGACCGGCAGGCGTTCGCGGCTAGTGCGGCAAGTCCCACTGCAAGCCGACCGTGTAGCTGCGGTCGGGGCCCGGCTCGTAGTAACGGCCGTTGCCGTCGTTGACGATGACCGAGCCGATGTAGCGGCGATCGAACGCGTTGTCGATGCGCGCGAAGGTGCGCAGGGTGCCGTGCGCGGTGGTCCAGCGCCGCGCCGCTTCCAGGTTGAGCAGGGCGTAGCCGGGCGCGGCCTCGCTGGCCAGGTCGTTGACCACGGTGTCGCCGGCGGCCACGCCCTCCACCGCGAATTGCCAGGCGCGCGGCTGCCACTGCCAGCGCGCGAACAGTTGCTGCTGCGGCACGCCGGGCAGGCGCGTGCCGGCGGCCACCACCGCGGTCGGCGTCGCGCAGCCGCTGCTGGCGCAGGTCAGGTAGGCCTGGCGCACCGTCGCCTGCAGCCAGGTGTAGGCCATCTGCAGTTGCGCGCTGGCGCCCAGCGGCAGGGTCAGGCTGGTCTCGGCGCCCTGACGGCGGGTGCGGCCGATGTTGCGATAGGTGCTGCGGCCGTTGGTGTTGCTGGCCACCGCCAGCTCGTCCTCGGTGGTGGCGCGGAACAGCGCCGCATCCCAACGGGCGCCGGCGGCGTTGCGCCACTTCGCGCCCAGTTCCAGGTTCTGGCTGCGCGCGGCGTCCAGGTCCAGCGCCAGGCCGGCGCCGCCGTCGCGGCGGTAGCCCAGCTCGTTGAAGGTCGGGGTCTCGAACCCGCGCCCGGCCGAGGCGTAGAGCCGCAGGTCGTCGGTGACGCGGAACACCAGCCCGGCCACCGGCGTGGTCGCCGCATAGTCGGTGCGGCCGCTGTCGTCGGGATTGCGGCCGACGATGTAGGCGTCGTTCGAGCGGAACCGCACCTGGCTGTGGCGCAGCCCGGCCAGCAGCGACCAGCGCTCGGCGAACTGCCACCAGGCCTGGGCGAACTGGTCCACGTTCTCCACCCGGTCCTGCTGGTCGCGGCGCAGCCGGCCCTTCACCCCCAGCGTGCTGCCGACGAAGTTCTCGTAGCCGGTGCGGTGCTGTTGCTGGCGGTCGGCATTGGCGCCGACGGTGAACTGGAACGGGCGGCCGCCCAGTTCGCCCTGCCAGGCCCAGCGCGCGTCGAGGCCGCCGTAGTCGCCGTCCAGGTCGATCACGCCGCCGGCATTGAGCGGGTTGCTCTGCGCGCCCACCGGGACCGAGAGGTATTGGGTGACGTCGCGGCGCCCGGCGTAGCCCATCAGCCGCCAGGTCTGCTGGTCCACCTGCTGGGTGAAGATCGCGCCGGCCTGCACCTGGCGGGTGGACTTGCGGGTGTCGAACTGGCCGGCGGCGGCGGTGGCCTGGCGCGGGTCGGCGGCGACCTGGGCGCGGCTCAGGCCCAGCGGATCCTGCGCATCGGGCGCCTCCAGCGCGTTGAGCAGCAGGTCCAGGCGCCGCCCGGGCGCCAGGTCGATGCCGATCTTGGCGTTGAAGGTGGTGCGCTGGGCGTGGCTATGGTCGCGGTAGCCGTCGGTGCTGAAATGGGTGGCCGCCAGGTTGTAGTGGACGTCCCCCTGCTGGCCCAGCGCCTGCGCGCTGAGGGCGGCGGTGCCGTGGCTGCCGATCGCACTGCGCAGCCGCCACGGATCGTCCGGCTGGCCGTCGGCGCTCCACAGCTGCACCACGCCGCCGGAGGAATTGCCGTACAGCGCCGAGAACGGCCCGCGCAGTACCTCGACCCGCTCGCTGCCGAACAGGTTGAAGTTGGACAACTGGCCCTGGCCGTCCGGCATCGTCGCCGGGATGCCGTCCAGCAGCAGGCGTACCCCGCGCACGCCGAACGCCGAGCGCGCGCCGAAGCCGCGGATCGACAGCTGGGTGTCCTGCGCATAGTTCTGGCGATCGCGCGCGAGCAGGCCGGGCACCCCGACCAGCGCCTCGGACGCCTGTATGCCGAGGCGGTCGCTGTCGCCCAGGCCGGTCGTGGTCAGCGACGCCGGCAGGTCGAAATCGGCCACGCCGCCGACGCGGGCGGCCTGGACCTGGAGCACTGGCAAGGTGGTGGCCGGATCCTCGCCGGGAGCGGCGTGGACCAGGGGCGACAGCGCCAGGGCGCAGGCCCCGCAGAGCAGGGCGGAGGGCAGGGAAGATGACATGGCCCATCATCGCCCAACTGCCGCCCGGCCGCACCCGGCCAAGCGCGGCAGCGTTTGTTAGGATGAGGTGTTTGACCGCGCCGGCTCCGGTCCTTCCGGCCCCCACCTCCGCCACCGAACGAGTACCGCCGTGTCCTTCTTTGCAAACGTGGAACAGGTCCCAGGCGACCCGATCCTGGGCCTGACCGAGGCCTACAACGCCGACTCCCGCCCGACCAAGGTCAACCTGGGCGTGGGCATCTACTACGACGAAAACGGCCGCATCCCGCTGCTGCGCGCGGTGCAGCAGATCGAACAGCAGTTGGCGCAGGACGCCAGACCGCGCGGCTACCTGCCGATCGACGGCCTGCCGGCCTACGACCTGGCCACGCAGAAACTGCTGTTCGGCGCCGAGTCGCCGCTGCTGGCCGCCGGCCGCGTCGCCACCTCGCAGACCATCGGCGGCAGCGGTGCGCTGCGCGTGGGCGCGGACCTGCTGAAGAAGCTGCTGTCCACTTCCACCATCGCCATCAGCAACCCGAGCTGGGAGAACCACCGCGCGGTGTTCGGTGCCGCCGGCTTCGACGTGGTCGAGTACACCTATTTCGATCCGGCCAGCCACGGCCTGAATTTCGACGGCATGCTCGCCGACCTGCGCCAGCTCGCCCCCGGCAGCGTGGTGCTGCTGCACGCCTGCTGCCACAACCCGACCGGCGCCGACCTGAGCCAGGCGCAGTGGCGCACCGTGGCCGAGCTGCTGAAGGAACGCAACCTGTTCCCGTTCGTGGACATCGCCTACCAGGGCTTCGACAAGGGCATCGATGCCGACGCCTACGCGGTGCGCCTGCTGGCCGAGGTCGGCATCGACAACTACGTGGTCGCTAGTTCGTACTCCAAGTCGTTCTCGCTGTACGGCGAGCGCGTCGGCGCGCTGTCGGTGGTCTCGGCGAATGCTGCCGAGAGCAAGGCGGTGCAGTCGCAGGTCAAGCGCATCATCCGCACCATCTACTCCAGCCCGTCCACGCACGGCGCCGCGCTGGTCGCCGGGGTGCTCAACAGCCCGGAGCTGCGCGCGATGTGGGAGCAGGAACTGACCGAGATGCGCGAGCGCATCCACGCCTTGCGCGCCGGCATGGTGCAGAAGCTGGCCGCCCTCGGCGCGCCGGAGTTCGGCTTCATCCAGCAGCAGGCCGGCATGTTCTCCTACTCGGGCCTGAGCAAGGCGCAGGTGGACCGGCTGCGCGAGGAGTTCGGCATCTATGCGGTCGGCACCGGCCGCATCTGCGTGGCCGCGCTGAGCCAGAAGAACCTGGACTACGTGACCCAGGCCGTGGCGACCGTGCACAAGGGCTGAGCCCTGCGGTCCCGCACCGAGCCGGAAGCGCCTGCGCTTCCGGCTTTTTTGCGCCTGCATGGGGGCCGTGTCGGCCCGCGCCGGCGTGGTCGCGGAACACCCTTGATCGAAATCTGCGGCGCAACCCGCGACAATGGCGGCCCCCTTCTCACGCAAGGCCGTCCTGCCCATGTCGCGAACGTCGCTGACCCGCTTCCTGATCGAAGAACAGCATGCCGGGCGTATCGGCCCGGAGCTGCGCCAGCTCATCACGATCGTGTCCCGCGCCTGCAAGCGCATCTCCATCGCGGTCAGCAAGGGCGCCCTCGGCGGGGTGCTCGGCGATGCCGGTACCGGCAACGTGCAGGGCGAAGCGCAGAAGAAGCTGGACGTGCTCAGCAACGACATCCTGCTCGAAGCCAATGCCTGGGGCGGCCACCTCGCCGCCTGCGCCTCGGAAGAGATGGACCACTGCCAGCCGGTGCCCGACAAGTACCCCAGCGGCGATTTCCTGCTGCTGTTCGATCCGCTGGACGGCAGCTCCAACATCGACGTCAACGTCTCGGTCGGCACCATCTTCTCGGTGCTGCGCGCGCCCCCAGGCACCGACAAGCCCGGCGACGAGCACTTCCTGCAGCCGGGCACCGCGCAGGTCGCCGCCGGCTACTGCATCTACGGCCCCAGCACGATGCTGGTGCTGACCCTGGGCCACGGCACCCACGCCTTCACCCTGGAGCGCGAGGAGGGCAGCTTCCTGCTGACCCAGGCCGACATGCGCATCCCCGAGGACACCGCCGAGTTCGCGATCAACATGTCCAACCAGCGCCACTGGGAAGCGCCGATGCAGCAGTACGTGGCCGACCTGCTGGCCGGCAGCGAGGGCGTGCGCGGCAAGAACTTCAACATGCGCTGGATCGCCAGCATGGTCGCCGACGTGCACCGCATCCTCACCCGCGGTGGCATCTTCATCTATCCCTGGGACAAGAAGGACCCGGGCAAGGCCGGCAAGCTGCGGCTGATGTACGAAGCCAACCCGATGGGCATGCTGGTGGAGCAGGCTGGCGGCGCCGCCAGCACCGGCCGCGCACGCATCCTCGGCCTGCAACCGGAGCAACTGCACCAGCGCGTGCCGGTGTTCCTGGGCTCGAAGAACGAAGTGGCCGAGGCGGTGCGGTATCACCTGGAGCACGACGCGGCAAATGGCTGAGCGGCGCCGCGGTCGGTGGCGCGGGCAGGACGTTGCCCCGTCTTCGCTCTCATCCGGCCGCTGTCTGCCGCGCAAGGCATCGCATAGGCGTTTTGCCTGATGCGAGGTGACGCCGTGGTACTTCAGGCGAGGAGCGAGCGGATCGGCGGCGTCGATGCCAATCGATTCCTCCAGATCTGTGAGACGCTGGGCTAGCCAGTCGCTGCGTGCACGCTGCCACGCAGCGCACATTGCAGCCACTCAGGTGTCAGGAGACCTAACATGCTCAAACGATGGCTTGCCGCCCTGCTAGCACTATTTGCCGCCGCTTCCCCGGCGGCGGCCGACTCGTGGCGGGAGGGAGGCCTCTACGCGACCAGTCGGCAGGAGGGTGGCTACGTATTGCTCAAGATCCTCAAGCTGGACGCGGATGGCGTACATGTGCGCGTCTACAGCAACGTTTACCCAGTACCGCCCAAAGCGGTCGACACGTCCACCCTATATCTCGCTGGGGACAATCGACACGATGATGAACCCTTGGGCATGGGCCACCTCCCGATCTCCAGAGCCTCTTTCGCTGGCTGGGATCTTCATTTTGTCCAGCAGTCCTCGGTAACCGAGGAAGAACTCGAGGGTTACCGAATCTGGCAGGAAGCGCAGGGCGGCTATTTCTAGCACGGCCGCATGCGCTCCGCGTTGCGCCGGCAGTGGCGAACGACACGGATGGAAATCGAACGGATCAGGCCGGCGGACACTGCACGATGGCTCGACTGCGGTAGGGTAGCGGCGTCCGGCGCAAGCAAAACGCGTTGATCGCCGGCGTTCGTCGCGTGCACCTGGTCGTCCCGGGCGGGAGGAACCCCATGAACCAGACCCTCGTCGTGTTGTTCTTCTTCGCCACCGCACCGGTCGCGCTGATGCCCACGGTCATCGCGCTGTTCACCCGCCACCGCTGGCGGCGGCGGATCGTGCTGGTCAACCTGGCGCTGTGGACGCTGCTGTTCTTCGCCGCCCGCAGCTTCACCCTGTACAACTCCAGCCGCTTCGAGCTGCCAACCCTGCTGGCGCTGGCGTTGTGGCTGGCGCTGTTGGGCATCGCGATCCGCGGCACGCCCGGGTCATCCGAGCGCTCCTAGCCATCGACAACGCCTGCACGCCTGGTCGGTGCGCGATGGGCGATCGCGGCGGCGGACCGCGCTCGGTGCACGTTTGCGGTGCCGCAGCGCTCACGACCCTTGCACGCCATCGCGACGTCAGGCCCATCGCGCCCAATCCACAGTGAGGTTTTACTGACGGAGTCGGACCATGTCCCTGCGCGCCTTCGGCCTGAACTGCTCGCTCAAGCGCGGCACTGCGCCCTCGTCCACCCAGCGCCTGCTGGATCAGATCCTGCAGGCACTGGCCGCGCATGGCGTGCAGGGCGATTCGGCGCGTGTGGCCGACTTCGACGTGCGCCCCGGCGTACGTGCCGACGAAGGCGACGGCGATGCCTGGCCGCAGCTGCGCCAGCGCGTGCTGGACGCAGACATCGTCGTGCTGGCCACGCCGATCTGGGTCGGTCATCCCTCGAGCCTGGCGCAACGCGTGCTGGAGCGCATGGATGCGTTCCTCGGCGAAATCGGCGACGACGGCGTGTATCCGACCTTCAACCGCGTGGCCATGGTCGCGGTGGTGGGCAACGAGGATGGCGCGCACAAGGTCAGTGCCGATCTCTACCAGGGGCTGACCGACTTCGGTTTCAGCGTCGCCGCCGGCAGCCCGCCGTACTGGGTCGGCGAGGCGATGGGCAGCACCGACTACCAGGACCTGAAGCAGACGCCGAAGGTGCTGGCCGACACCATCAAGACCGCCGCCAGCAACGCCGCGCACCTGGCGCGCCTGCTCAAGGCCAATCCGTACCCACCGCCGCTGGCCTGAGCGTTCCGCCGCGTCGGAGCGCCAGTGGCACGGAGCCGCTGCGCTGCGGCTGCAACCCTGCGAAATCGCTGGTAAGGTCGCGCGATGTCCGACCTGCATCCCGATTTCATCGAAGTGTTCGATGGCGCCATGTCCCGCGAGGACTGCGCCGCCATCCTGCGCCGCCTGCGCGGCAGCACCCAGTTGCGGCCCGGCGAGATCGGCAGCGGCGTGTTCCCCGAGCTCAAGCGCAGCCGCGACCTGCGCATCAGCGGCCTGGAGCCATGGCGCGACGTGGAACAGCGGCTGCAGCAGGCAGTGTTCGGCGGGCTGCTCGGCTACCTGCGCAAGTACCCGCAGACCCTGATCTCGCCGCTGATGCTGCAGGTGCCCGGCGCCGACGGCCAGCCGCACCGGCTCGGCGCCGACGATTTCGCCCTGCTAGACGACGCCGCGCTGTCCAACCTGGCGCGCACCTGCCTGCGCCCGGGCGCGATCAACCTGCAGTGGTACGAAGCGGGCGAGGGCGGCTACCCGTACTGGCACTGCGAACTGTACCCGCGCGATCCGAGTGCCGAGACCCTGCACCGGCACCTGCTGTGGACCCTGTACCTCAACGACGATTTCGACGAGGGCGAGACCGAGTTCCTGTTCCAGCAGCGCAAGATCGTCCCGCGCGCCGGCAGCCTGCTGATCGCCCCGACCGCCTTCACCCACACCCACCGCGGCAACCGCCCGCAACGCGGCGACAAGTTCATCGCGACGAGCTGGATCCTGTTCCAGTCGGCGCAGGCGCTTTACGGCAGGGAATAGGGAATGGGGAATGGGGATTCGTCAAAAGCAGGGATTCGGGAGTGGGGATTGGGGATTCGTAAAAGCTGCTTTCTTGGTGGCTGAATTGCAGTGGCTGCGTCGGGCCGCCGCGACGCGCCGCTCTTGCTAATCCCCAATCCCGAATTCCGAATCCC
>NZ_NSGT01000025.1:0-52787 GCF_009192905.1 Xanthomonas sp. LMG 12459 | reverse complement strand
GCAGGTTGTTCGAGGTGCCCTTCAGTCCCGACGACGGAGGGTGTCGGCCGGCTTTGGGCTTCGCTTGTCGCGGCGGCACGACAGTTGAGTCCCACGGCGGAGCCGCTTGCGTCTTTCTGACGTCGGTGCGGGTCGCGTGATGCCTTGTGGGAGTCAACTGTGATGCAGCGTGCGACGCGCGAGACGGTGTGCGCTTTCCGATGGCGCAATGCGTCGGGACTGAAGTCCCTCCCACAGTGCACCCGGCGGGCTCGACGCAAGCGCTTGTAGAGCGGCTTCAGCCGCGACCAGACGCAACGGGCGTGTCGCGGCTGAAGCCGCTGCTACGACAGCACCGTGGAACGCGCGGCGCGACGCCGCTAGTCCAGCGCCGCCAGGAATCCACGCAGCGCCTCGGCGACCGTATCGGCATGGCCGAGGAACGGGGCGTGGCCGCCGCCGGCGACGATCAGCGTGCGCGCGTTCGGCGCCAGGGCAGCGGCGGCCTCCATGCCTGCGGGTGGGACCAGGCGGTCGCGCTGGCCGCCGATCCACAGGCTGGGCACGCGCAGGCCGGGCAGGGCGCGGCGCAGATCGGTACGTTCCAGCAGGGTCAGGCCGTCCTGCAGTACGTGCGGGTCGGGCGCGCCGCGGGCGTCGAGCGCTTCGCGCAGGGTGCGCAGTTCGGCGCGCGCGTGCGCCGAGCCGAGCGTATCCAGTGCCAGGAAGCGCTCGAGGGTGCCGCGATAGTCTTCGGCCAGATCGCGGCCGAACTGTTCGAACACCTGCGGTTCCACCGCGTGCGGCCAGTCGCTGCCGCGGACGAAGCGCGGCGTCGCCGCGAGCATCGCCAGCCCGCGCACCTGCGGTTGCGTGGCGGCGGCGTGCAGCGCGAACAGCCCGCCCAGCGACCAGCCCAGCCACACGGCCGGCGGCGTGGCCGCGGCGATTGCGCTGACCACGTGCGGCAATGCCAGCGGCGTGTCGTCGCCCCGGCTGTGGCCGTGCCCGGGCAGGTCCACCAGATGCAGGCGGTACTGCGCCGACAGGCGCTCGACCAAGGGCGCGAAGATGCCGCCGTTCAACGCCCAGCCGTGCAGCAGGACCAGATCGGGGCCCTGCCCCAGGGTGTCGATATGCATCGTTGTCGTCGTTGCGAAAGAACAGGAAAGGCAGCGTCGGCTGCCGCGTCAGTGCGCCGCGCGCTGCGCCAGCACCTGCGGCAGCAGCAGGCGCCACTGTTGGCGCGGATAGTCGCGGGTGCGCCAGGCGGACACGCGATGCGCACCACGGCGCTGCTGGATCGCCGCGCTCAGCCAGTCGCCGTCGATGACCTGCCAGGCGCCGGCCGTGGTCAGCAGGTTCGGCGCCAGCCGCGGATGCACGTCCTCGCGCAGCATCTGCCACAGCGTATCGGTGGCGAACGGCGAGGCGGCGAGTACCGCGGCGATCTGCGCATGCCGCGCGTCGACCGCATCGTCCAGGTACAGCTCGGCCAGCGCGTCCCACACCGCGCGTCGCGCGGCGAGGTCGGTCGCGCTCACGCCGGCACGCCGGGCGGATGCGCGGCCACGCGATCGCGTGCCAGCGCCAGCGCGTCCAGCAGCGCCTGCACCTGCGCCGGGGTGTGCAGCGCCGACAGGGTCACGCGCAGCCGCGACTTGCCTTCCGGCACGGTCGGCGGACGGATCGCCGAGACCAGGTAGCCGGCCTGTTCCAGCGCTGCCGACCACGCCAGCGCGGTGCGCTCCTCGCCGCACAGCAGCGGCTGGATCGGCGTGTCCGAGGCCATCAGTTCCAGGCCGTGACGGCGCGCGCCGCCGCGGAACAGGGCGATCAGTTCGACCAGCCGCTCGCGCCGCCACTGGTCGCGCCGCGCCAGCTTGACCGCCGCCAGCGAGGCCGCGGCCTGCGCCGGCGGTAGCGCGGTGGTGTACAGATACGGCCGCGCGGTTTCGGCCAGATGCCGGATCAGCGGGGTATCGCCGACCACTGCGGCGCCGTAGCCGCCCAGTGCCTTGCCCAGGGTCACCAGTTGCAGCGGAACGTCGTCGACACCCAGCCCGGCCTCGGCGACGCTGCCGCGCCCCTGCGGGCCGACCACGCCGACGCCGTGCGCGTCGTCCACGTACAGCAGCGCCTGTTGCGTGCGCGCCACCAGCGCCAGCGAGCGCAGCGGGGCGACGTCGCCGTCCATGCTGAACACGCCATCGGTGGCCAGCATCGCCGCACCGTCGGCGGCGTGCTTGAGCTGGCGCATCGCGCCTTCGGCATCCAGGTGCGGGTAGCGACGCAGGCGGCAGCCGGCCAGGCGGCTGGCGTCGAGCAGGCTGGCGTGGTTGAGCCGGTCCTGCACGCACACGTCCTCTTCCTCGCTCAGCAGCGCCTGCTGCACCGCCAGGTTGGCGATGAAGCCGCTGCCGAACAGCAGCGCCTGCGGATAGCCGAGCCAGTCGGCGATCTCGCGTTCCAGCGCCTCGTGCAGCGCGTGGTGGCCGCACACCAGGTGCGAGGCGGTGGCGCCGGCGCCCTCGCGCGCGGCGGCGTCCTGCAGGGCGGCGACCACTTCGAACTGCTGCGCCAGGCCCAGATAGTCGTTGCTGCAGAAGCCGGTCAGCCAGCGGCCGTCCACTTCCAGGCGCACGCCGTCGCGGCGGCCGACGCTGTGGCGCACGCGCAGGCGCCCCTGCGCTTCGCGCAAGGCGCGCGCGGACTGGATGCGGTCGTGCAGGTCGGGACGGGCCATGGGCGCGGGAAGGGCATCTGGCGGGCTAGCGTAGCGCGTCCCCGGCCGGGCCGGGCGCCGCCGGCGATGGACGGCCGGATCGGCGGACGGACGCCCCAGGCTCAGACCAGCGCGGCGGCGATCGCCGGTGTGGGCTGGGCGGTGATGTCCGCGTGCACGGTGCCGGGATGGTCGTGCGCGTCGGCATCCACCATCACCTGCATCGGCCGCAGCCCCAGCCGCGCGAACAGCGCCTGGTCACGCTCGGTGTCCGGGTTGCCGGTGGTCAGCAGTTTCTCACCGTAGAAGATCGAGTTGGCGCCGGCGCAGAAGCACAGCGCCTGCAGTTCGTCGCTCATGCTCTCGCGCCCGGCCGACAGCCGCACCATCGCCCGCGGCATCGCGATGCGGGCGACGGCGATCGTGCGCACGAACTCGAACGGGTCCAGCTCGACCGTGCCGTGCAGCGGGGTGCCGGCGACCTGCACCAGGCGGTTGATCGGCACCGAGTCCGGATGCACCGGCAGGTTGGCCAGCGCCTGCAGCAGGCCGGCGCGCTGGTCGCGCGACTCGCCCATGCCGACGATGCCGCCGCAGCAGGTCTTCAGGCCGGCGTCGCGCACGTGGGTCAGGGTGTCCAGGCGGTCCTGGTACTGGCGGGTGTGGATGATCGAGTCGTAGAAATCCGGCGCGGTGTCCAGATTGTGGTTGTAGTAGTCCAGCCCGGCCGCCTTCAGCGCCTGCGCCTGGGTGCCGTCGAGCATGCCCAGGGTGGCGCAGGTCTCCAGGCCCAGCGCCTTCACCTCGCGGATCATCTCCGCCACCTTCGGGATATCGCGGTCCTTGGGCGAGCGCCAGGCCGCGCCCATGCAGAACCGCGACGCGCCGGCGGCCTTGGCCTGGCGCGCCTTGTCCAGCACCGCCTCGGTGCTCATCAGCTTCTGCGCCTCCACGCCGGTGGCATAGCGCTGCGCCTGCGGGCAGTACGCGCAGTCTTCCGGGCAGCCGCCGGTCTTCACCGACAGCAGCGTGGACACCTGCACCTGCGCCGGATCGAAGTGTTCGCGGTGCACGGCGGCGGCGCGGTGCAGCAGTTCCGGGAACGGCAGATCGAACAGCGCGAGCAATTCCTGGCGTTGCCAGTCGTGTCGGACGACAGCGGACATGGGGGTTTCCTGACGGTCAGCGGCTGGGAAAGCGGGCAGTCTGGTAAGCATGCAACGTCCTGTCAACTTCACAATGACTGGTTTGGTTGACGGCGGTTGGCGCTGGTTGCAGCGCCGCCTGCTGCCGGAACGCTGCCTGGTGTGCGGGGAGCCCGGCGCGCCGGGCCTGGACCTGTGTGCCGCCTGTCGAGACGGCGTGCCCTGGAATGCGGCGGCCTGCTGCCGCTGCGCGCTGCCGTTGCCGGCGCTGGATGCCGAGCAGGTCTGCGGCGCGTGCCAACGCCGGCCGCCTTTGCTGGAGCGGGTGGCCAGCGCCTGCGTGTACGCCGCGCCGGTCGATGGCCTGTTGCGCCGCTTCAAGTTCCATCAGGACCTGGCCGCCGGGCGCCTGCTCGCCGCGCTGCTGCAGGCACGCTGCGCGGCCTTGCCGCGGCCGCAGGCGCTGCTGCCGGTGCCGCTGCATCCGGCCCGGCTGCGCCAGCGCGGTTACGACCAGGCGCTGGAACTGGCGCGGCCACTGGCGCGCGCGCTGGCACTGCCGCTGTGCCTGGACCTGCAGCGGGTGCGGGCGACCGCGGCGCAATCCGAACTGGATGCGCGCGCACGCCGGCGCAACCTGCGTGGTGCGTTCGCGGTGCCGGCCTCGGCGGCGCTGCCGGCGCACGTGGCCCTGGTCGACGACGTGATGACCACCGGCGCGACCCTCCACGCCGCGGCAAAGGCACTGCGCCGTGCCGGCGTCGAACGGGTCGATGCCTGGGTGGTGGCGCGGGTGCCGTGAGCGCTGCACCGGCTGTGCCTGCAACGCGTGCGGACCCGTGGCTATCGCGTGGCCTGTGGCCAGGGCGTTGCTTCGCGCCGCCGAAGCGAGCTGCCGAACCGCGTCGGTGTCAGCCGGCGCGCAGTGCCAGCGCCGCGGCAATGCCGGCGAAGATCGCCAGGCCGACCCAGTTGTTGTGCAGGAAGGCGCGGAAGCACGCCGCGCGTTCGCGGTGCCGGGCCATGCGGAATTCGACGACGACCAGCAACGCCGCCACGCCCAGCCCGGCCCAGTACCACACGCCCAGGTCCGCGCGATGCCCGACGAAGGCGAGAGCGACGAACATCAGCGCGTACAACACGCCCTGGATGACCAGGTCGAGTTCGCCGAACAGGATGGCGGTGGACTTGGAGCCGGCGCGCAGGTCGTCCTCGCGGTCGACCATCGCATACCAGGTGTCGTAGGCGGTGGCCCACAGGATATTGACCGCGTACAGCAGCCAGCCCAGCGCCGGCACCTCGCCACGCACCGCGGCGAAGGCCATCGGGATGCCCCAGCCGAAGGCCATGCCCAGGTAGACCTGCGGCAGGTAGGTGTAGCGCTTGAGGTAGGGATAGCTGGCGGCCAGGAACAGCCCGACCACGCTCAGGCCGATGGTCAGCGCGTTCATGGTCAGCACCAGCGCGAACGCGACCAGCATCAGTACCGCGAACACCGCCAGCGCTTCGCGGCCGCTGACCGCGCCCGTTGCCAGCGGCCGGCTGCGGGTGCGCTCGACCTGCGGGTCCAGCCAGCGGTCGGCGTAGTCGTTGATCACGCAGCCGGCCGAGCGGGTCAGCCACACCCCGGCGGTGAACACGAACAAGGTCCACAGCGGCGGTATCCCATCGGCGGCCAGCCACAGCGCCCACCAGGTCGGCCACAGCAGCAGCAGCACGCCGATCGGCCGGTCGCCGCGCAGCAGTTTCCAGTACTGGCCAAGGCGCGCGCGCGGCGGCAGCGCGGCAGGCGTTTCGTAGCGTTCGTAACCCATCGCGTAAGGGTAGCAGCCGCGTGGTGCCGGCGGCGCGTCGCGGAGGTGGATGCGCCGTGTCCTGCGTTGGTTGGCCGAGCGCCGCAGGACGCGGACGGGCGCCAGGCGTCCACGGCGAGGTGGCCGCCGTGCCGGCCGCGCCGCATGTCGACGCAAGGTGCCGGTGAGCGGACGGCGGCGGCCGCATGCCCATGACGCGCGCGCCGTCGCCGGGCCGTGCGAATGGGGGAGACGCGGACCACGAATGCCGTTAGAATGCGCGTCCGTTGCGCCCGTAGCTCAGCCGGATAGAGTAGTGGCTTCCGAAGCCATTGGTCGGGGGTTCGAATCCCTCCGGGCGCGCCATCCCCCGCCGTGCATGCCGATCCTGTCTGGCATCGCCCGCGTCCTGTCCGCCATCTGCGCTGGCTCCTCTTTACTCTTTCGCTTCCGCCGCCCTGCGGCCGTGCGAACGCATGCGTTGCTCGCTGCCGGGCGCTGTGGCGCCGATGCGTCATGCCCGCGCGACCCCGACCTTGTCCCAGCGCTTGGTCAGCGTCCCATCCGCTCCCAGAAGCATGGTACGCGGCGTGCTCTGCTGGAGCCGTCTGCGCGGTGTCCGAGCAGGGCGCCAGGCGTGGTACTGGCTGCGGTACGTGGCATGGGTGCGTGCGTGTTCGGAGACGGGACGTGCGCCGGAACGCACGGAACGAGGTGTTGCGCAACGTCATAGGTTGATGAATTTCACATTGCATGTCTCCCTGTGTAGAATTTCGGAGCGGCCAGGGTAGTGTCCGCCACAGGGCCGGCATGGGGATGCCGCTCGCAGTGCTTTCAGTGACGCCCGCCACCTGCATACGCACACGTTCGGATACAACGCCGGGTTCTTCATGCGCCGCCGCTCGACGCTCACGCCCCTGTTGCTCCTGATCGTCCTGTTGCTTGGCGGGTGCGGCGGGATCCAGTCGGTCTCCGAGCAGGGCCGCCGCTCCATTGCCCTGGACGGGCACGTACAGATGCTGCGCGATCGTGCCGGCACGCTCGACGTGCACGCGGTGGCGGCGCGCGGCGACCTGCAGCCGACGTCGCCGGAGTTCAGTCTCGGCTACATCCCTGATGCGGTCTGGTTGCGGCTGCGCCTGGATCGCATGACCCGCCTGCCTCGGGTGCTGATGTTGCAGGTGGACGCGCCGCTGGCCGATACCGTGCGCCTATACGTGCCGCAGCCGGGCGGTGGCTTCCGCGAACTGCGCCGCGGCGAGGACGTGTCGCGGCGCGAGTACCCCTACCTGCTGCGGACGCCGGTGTTCCAGTTGGAAGCGGCGGATGGACGCTATCCGGAGGTCTACCTGCGCCTGACCGAACGCAACGCGATGACGGTGGCGCTGAAGCTGTGGGAGCCGCAGGCGCTGCTCGCCCACGAGGCCTTGTCCGCCAGCCAGGACAGCATCTTCCTGGGCTTCATCCTCGCGCTGTGCATGGCCGGCACCTTCATCTGGCGACGCAGCGGCGTGGGGCCGGTGCGCTGGTATGTCGCCTACATCGCCACCAGCGGCTACAGCGTGTACAAGACCCGGGGCCTGGTCGGCCCGTTCTTTCGTCTGGACACGCACGATGGCGGCGACACCGTACTCGGCGTGGTGCTGGCGCTCAGCGTGGCCATCGCCGTGTCCTTCAGCGTGCGGTTGATGGCTTTGCACACGCATTTCCCGCGGCTGTCGCGCACCTACGAAACCTTCGTGTGGCTGGCGATCGGCGTCGCCTGCAGCGGATTCCTGCTTGGCAGGTTCGGCACGGTGATGCCGTTCGTGCAGGGGCTGAGCCTGGTCAGCGTACCGTTGCTGCTGCTGGTGGCGGCTTACCTGAGCTGGCGCGGCCAGGCCATGGCCAAGCTGTACCTGGTGGCGTTCCTGGTGCTGTACATCGCATTCTTCCGCGGCTTCCTGATCAACCTTGGCCTGCTGCCGAACACGCCGTGGCTGCGCAATGGCGCGCCGCTGGCGGTGGGTCTGACCCTACACCTGCTGTTGCTGACCTTCAGTTTCGCGCAACGCTTCTACGCGCTGGAGAAGCAGCGCCAAGATGCATTGGCCCTGGCGCTGGAACTCTCGCAGCAGTCCGAGGCATCGCTGGAGCACAAGGTGCGCGAACGCACCCGCGAACTGGCCGAGGAAATCGTGCAGCGCCAGGCCACCGAGCAGCGCCTGCGCGAGAGCAAGACGCAATTGCGGCAGGCACTGGTCGCCGAGCAGCGGCTGCGCGAGGAGCAGCGCGAATTCGTGACGTTGCTGTCGCACGAGTTCCGCACGCCCTTGTCGATCATCCATGCCAGCGGCCAGATGCTGCAGGACACGGAGACCGCGCTGCAGCCGGCAGGACGCCGCCGCATCGAGAAGATCCAGCGATCGGTGGAGCGCATGTCCGAGTTGATCGAACGTTTCCTCGACGATGAACAGGTGCTCTCGGACGAAGGCGCGCTCAAGCGCGAGGTGTTTGCGTTGCCCGCGCTCATCGACGAGGTGCTGGACGCGCTCGATCCGTCACGCGAGCGCGTGCGGGCCGAACTGGCGCAGGCGCCGCTGCGGGTGGATTGCGACCGCGGCCTGCTGCGGATCGCCCTGGACAATCTGTTGGGCAACGCCCTGAAGTACTCCGGGCCGGGACAACCGGTACGGCTGACGGCCACGGCGCAGGCGCAGACCCTGATCCTCGGCGTCGCCGATCAGGGGCCCGGCATTCCGCCGCACGAGCACACCGGGATCTTCCGCAAGTTCGCGCGCGGCAGCGGCAGCGGCGGCACTGCCGGCGCGGGGCTGGGGCTGTACCTGGTCAAGCGCATCGCCCTGCGATTGGGCGGCGAGTTGACCCTGGACAGCGACGGCCGCGGCGCGACCTTCAGCCTGCGCCTGCCCCAGGCCGTCGCCGCGGAGGGGCGGTGAGCATGCGCACGCACCGCACATGCGGCGCACGGCATGGCGTCGCGCGCTGCCGCCGCGCCGGGGAGGTACGCTGACATGGCATTGATCGGTCTGCTCGAAGACGAAGTGGATCTGTGCGAGGAACTGCAGAGTTATCTGGTCGGCGCCGGACACCGCGTGGTATCCGCTGGCTCGGCTGCGGCCTTCTTCGCCGCAAGTGCCGGGCTGCGCTTCGACGTGGTGATCCTCGATCGCGGGCTCCCCGATGCCGATGGCCTGGAGATCGTGGAGCGCCTGCGCAGCGCCTCCCCGGGCATCGGCATCATCATGTTGACCGCACGCGGTGCCAGCGAGGACCGCATCCACGGCCTGGAGAACGGGGCCGACCACTATCTGGTCAAGCCGGTGCGCCTGGCGGAACTGGCGGCGCACGTGCGTGCACTGTTGCGACGGCTGCCGCGCGGCTGGCGTCTGGTCGCCAGCGAATGCTGCCTGTACACGCCGGAGGATGCGCGTCTGGAACTGAGCGCGCGCGAGTTCGCGCTGTTGCGGGTGCTGGCCGTGCGCGCCGGCGAGATGGCCGGCCGCCGCGAGGTGGCCGAGGCACTGGGCTGGGACTGGCTGTCCTTCGACCAGCGTCGCCTGGATACCATGATCAGCCGTTTGCGTCGGCGCTGCCGCGAGGCGTGCGGGCAGGAACTGCCAATCCGCACCGAGCACGCGCGCGGCTATCTGACCACCGATTCCATCCGCGTGGAGTAAGCGCGCCGCGCGACGGTTGGCGACCAGGCGCCAGCGAACTCGGCGCAATGCGTCGCGGATGCCGCGTGATGCGATCATCGCTGCGTCAAAATGCCGTCGTCGCTGTCGCTCGTGCGCACTGCGTGGAACCACGGACGCGCCGGAAATCCGCCGAAATGCCTGCATTCCGATGCGGCGAACGACCCGCGCCTACGGTCCTTTGACGTTACGCGGCCGTGTCAGAACTCGTAAGTTTTCACGCCCTCGTGATCTCCAGAATGGCGCCGATCAACAAGGGCGCGTTCTGCGCACCACACGGGGACATTGCATGAATACCACGCGGCTGGCCAAGCTTCTTGGCCTCGGCTCGTTGCCACTCGCTGTCAATTTGGCTCTTGCGCAGACGGCGCCGCCGGACGCGGGCTCGCTGCTCAACCAGCAGCAGCGCCAGGAACGGTTGCAGCCGCCGGCCGACGATGCGGCCGCGTTGCTGCAGGCGCCGTTGCCCGATGCGCCGGATGGCGGCTTCAGCGCACGCATCGACCGCGTCCGCTTCAGCGGAGCCGAGGGCGCGATCGACACGCAGGCGCTGCAGGCGGTGGTTGCCGATGCGCTGGGCAAGTCGCTGACCCACGCGCAGTTGCAGGCGCTGGCGCAGCGGGTCAGTGCCGCGCTGCAGGCGCAGGGTTATCTGCTGGCGCGCGCCTATCTGCCGCGGCAGGACCTGAGCAACGGCGAGCTGGAGATCGCGATCATGATCGGGCGTCTGCAGAACGCGCCTGGCCGCGTGCAGGTGCTGTCCGACGATGCCGCGCTGCGCGCCCGCGCGACCGGCATCGCCGATGCGGCCTTGCCCGAAGGGCCGGTGCGCAACGACCAGTTGGAGCGCGCGCTGCTGTTGATCAACGACGTGCCAGGCGTGAGCGCGCGTGCGACGCTGGAAAAGGGCGCCGAGCCCGGCAGCAGCCGCCTGCTGATCCGTGCCGATAGCGCGCCGGCGTGGATCGGCGGCGCGAGCGTGGACAACTTCGCCAACCGCTACACCGGCGCGTGGCGCAGCAGCGCCTGGGGCGCGGTGAATCGGCCGTTCGAGCACGAGGACCTGCTCGGCGTGAACCTCAGCCACAGCAGCGGCAGTGATCTGCTGGGTCTGAACTACGCCATCGGCCTGACCCCGTCGGGTCTGCGCGCCAACGTCGCCGCCTCGTCGATGCACTACGCGGTTGGCGCCGAGTTCAAGCCGCTGGACCTGCGCGGCAGCGCGCGTACCGTCAGCGCCGGCCTCAGCTATCCGCTGTTGCGCACGCGCAAGCGCAGCCTGTGGATCAGCATGGACGCGGAGCGTCGCGAGCTGGTCGACAAGGCGCTGGGCCAGGTCCTGCGCGAGCGCAATCTGGACCGGCTCACCACCATGCTCAGCGGCAACGCCTGGGACGGTTGGTGGGGCGGCGGTTACTTCGGCGCCAGCCTGGGCTGGGTCGCCGGCCGTGTGGAGCTGGACAACGCGGCCGACCGCATCGCCGACGGGCTGAGCGCGCGCACCCGCGGCAGCTACAACAAGCTGGTCTGGCGCGTGGAGCGCAATCAGAGCCTGGGCGGCTTGAGCAACTGGGGCCTGTACGTGGGTGCCAATGGCCAGTTCGCCAGCAAGAACCTGGATTCGTCGGAGAAGTTCCTGCTCGGCGGCCCGTCCGGGGTGCGCGGGCATGCGGTCGGCGAAGGCAGCGGCGACAACGGCTGGCTGGTCAATGCCGAGCTTCGCCGCGATTTCTTCGTCGCCAGGCACGTGCGTGCGCAGGCGCTGTTGTTCGCCGATCACGGCCACGTGCGCCAGCACATCGATCCGTGGGCGGGATCGGTGATGCCGTGGTCGGGCAATGCGTACGACCTGTCCAGCGCTGGTATCGGCCTGAACCTGCAAGGCGAGCGCTGGTCGCTGCGCGGTGCCTGGGCGCACCGGCTGGGCGACAACCCCGGCCGCAGCGCCGCCGGCCTGAACGCCGACGGCCTGCGCGACGACCACTACCTGTGGCTGCAGGCCAGCCTGCGCTTCTGACGCCGCCACTCCACGCCTTCTGAGGACGATTCGCATGAATCACATCTACCGTTTGATCTGGGACGAACTGCGTGGCGCCTACGTGGTCGCCGCCGAAATTTCCCGCCGCCGCGGCAAGCGCAGCGGCACCGTGGTGCGTGCTGCCGCCGCCGCGATCGCCATCGGCAGCGTGCCGCTGTCGGCCTATGCCGTGGATCCTGGCGCATTGCCCGACGGCGCGCAGATCGCCGCCGGCAATGCGCACCTGGACCAGCACGGCGCCAACCTGACCGTGCATCAGGACAGCCAGCGGCTGATCCTGAACTGGAACAGCTTCGACATCGGCAACCAGGCCAGCGTGCGCTTCGAGCAGCCCGACAGCACCGCCATCGCGCTGAACCGCGTGCTCGGTGGTACGCCCAGCCAGGTGCTGGGCGAACTGAGCGGCAACGGCCAGGTCTGGCTGGTCAATCCCAACGGCGTGTACTTCGGCAAGGGCGCGCAGGTGGACGTGGGCGGGCTGCTGGTTAGCTCGCTTGGCATCAGCGACAGCGACTTCCTGGGCGGACACGCGCGCTTCGTCGCCAGCGGCGCGGCCGGCGCGGTGCGCAACGAGGGCGCGATCCGCGCCAACGGCGGCGTGGTGGCATTGCTGGCGCCGGCGGTGAGCAACACCGGCAGCATCGCGGCGGGCCAGGTCGGACTGGCCGCAGGCGATCGCGTTGCGGTGGACTTCGGCAGCGACGGCCTGCTGTCGCTGGCGGTCGCCCAGGACGCGCTGAAGGCGGAACTGGCGCAGAGCGGCACCATCCGCGGCAACAACGTGGTGCTCAGCGCCGCCGGCGCCAGCGCGCTGCGCTCCAGCGTCATCAACATGGATGGCGTGGTCGAAGCGACCTCGCTGGGCGCGCATGGCGGGCGCATCCTGCTCGACGGCGGCGACGCCGGCCAGGTCCACGTCAGCGGCCGCCTCGACGCCAGTTCGGCGACCGGCCAGGGCGGCCGCATCGACGTGCTCGGCCAGCAGCTACGCCTGGACGGCGACGCGCGCCTGGACGCCAGCGGCGCGACCGGCGGTGGCGCCATCCACGTCGGCGGCGGTTGGCAGGGGCACGATCCGGCGTTGCGTAACGCCACCCACGTGGAGGCCGATGCCAGCGTCGCGCTCGACGCCAGCGCCGGCAGCAGCGGCAACGGCGGCGAAGCGGTGGTCTGGTCCGACGGCGACACCCGGTTCGCCGGCAGCATCGCCGTGCGCGGTGGCGCGCAAGGCGGCAACGGCGGCCGCGCCGAAGTCTCCGGCAAGCAGCAACTCGCCTACAGCGGCCGCACCGATGCCAGCGCGGCCAACGGCGCGATGGGCGACCTGCTGCTGGACCCGGACACCATCAGCATTCAAGGCGGCGGCACCGGCATCGGTTCCCTGGGCGGAAGCACGGTATACGTGCGGGACCTGCAGGCGCAGAACGCCAACGTGATGCTGGTGGCCGACAATGGCATCACCTTCGGCGACCTGTCGCTGAACGGCGGCAATGGCCGCCTGAGCATGGCCAACAATGTCAGCCTGCGTCTGGAGAACACCAACGGCACCATCAGCTTCGCCAATCCGACCAATACGGTGGAAGTGTTCGGGACCGGCAGCATCTACATGCAGAGCGGACGCACCAACACCGGCTTCCTGAGCAGCATCGGCAACCTGATCGCACATGGCCCCGGCACCAATCCCGGCACGCTGCCGACCCACGACGTCACCCAGAACGGCAACGGTACCCCGGGCGCCGGCTCGATCACCCTGTACGGCGCCGACGGCATCTCGGTCAGCGGCGCGCTGACCACCAATGGCGGCTACGTGCGCATCTGGGGCGACTCGGACAACATGGGCGGCGGCGACCTGACCCTGAACTCGCCGATCTTCAGCAATGGCGGCAACGTGTACCTGTCCACCGGGCAGGGCGCGGTGACGCTGAACTCCAACATGACCCTCGGCGCCGGGCGCGTGCTGTTCAAGGCCGATGGCAGCTACACCAGCGGCGAGAAGATCCTTAACGGCCTGATCGACGCCAGTGGGGACTTCAACATCGATACCGCCTTCACCATGAAGGGCGGCGCCAGCATCTACACCAGCGGCAACATCGTGTTCGGCAACGTACCGGTCAATCTCGATACCGGCAGCGGCGTGCTGGTGCTGCGCGCCAACAAGATCGACTGGGGCTCGTCGACCCTCAACAACCTCAGCACGGCGTCGATGCGCTTGGAGCCGTACGATCCTTCGGTCAACATGGTGCTGGGCGACGCCAACGGCTTCGCCTCGGCGGCGACGCTGAACAAGTTGCCGGGCATCCGCAACCTGACCATCGGCCGCGCCGACGGCACCGGCACCATCAGCGTCTCCGGCAACTACAACTTCAACGCCAGCGGCAGCTTCGAACTGCTCGACAAGACCCTGGACATCACCGCCGGCAGCCTCAGCAACAGCACCGGCGACGTGATCCTGACCGGCGACACCATCAACCTCAGCCAGCATGTCACCGCCAACGGCGGCAACGGCAAGGTCACGATCCGGCAAATGACCGCGGCCAACGCCCTGCATCTGGGCACCGGGCTCAGCAACGCGACGATCGGCCAGGTCAACGCGGCCACGCTGGAAGTGGGCCGCAGCGACGGCGGCGACCTGGTGTTCGACAGCGACATCGTCACCGGCGCCAGCACCGTGAGCCTGAAGAGCGGCCAACGCGTCTTGGGAGTCAACGGCGGCGTATCTGCGGCCAAACTGGCGGTCACCGCCGGCGCTGGCGCCACCCTCAGCGACAGTACCTTCAACTTCACCACGCTGGCGCTGGACGTGGGCGGCGCCACCCAGATCGCCAGTTCCAGCGCCACTTGGGGCCTGGGTCTCGCCGACACACTGACCGGCTTGAATGTGCGCGCCGGCACCACCGGGACGGTGGGGTTGAACGCGACAGGAACCTTGGGCCTGAACAGCGTGATCAACTTCAACAACAGCGCCGCCACCCTCGTCGCCACTGCCGGAACCGGTTTCGATGCGGCCAGCACCACGCTGAGCAATCAGACGGCAGCTACCGTGGCCTTCGCCGTGTCCGGCGGCAACCCGTTCGCGTTCGGCGGCAGCAGCACGGTCCTGAGCGGCAGCATGCTGTCGCGCTTCAACGGCGTGAGCACGTTGCGTCTGGATGCGTCGGGCAATGACGTGACGATGGGGGCGTTCAACGTCGCCGTTGGCAACCGCATGCAGGTGCAGGCGCGTCGTTTGCAGCAGACCGGCGATGTCGGCGTGAGCGGCGGCAGCCTCTATCTCAGCGCCGCGCAGGGCGGCCTGAGCCTGAACCACGGCATCAGCGCCGCGCAGACGCTGTCGCTCAACGACGTGGCCGGTACCGGCATCCAGGGCAGCGGCGCGTTGACCGCTGCGGCACTGGCGCTGCGCTCCAGCGGCGCGGTGTCGCTGACCTCCGCCAGTACCCTGGTGAACGCGATCGCGGCGCAGAGCGGCGACCTGACTTTCCGCAACAACGGCAACCTGCTGGTCGGCAGTGTCGATGGCCTCGCCGGCATCGCCTCCACCGGCGCGGTGGACGTGCGCCTGACCGGCGCCAGCGCGGACCTGACGCTGCAACAGGCGGTGAGCGCGGGCAATGCCGCGCAGCGACAGACCGGCGTGCTGCTGGCGGCCGGCCGCAACTTCATCAATCAGGCAGGCAACAGCGCCGTAAGCGCCGGCAACGGCCGCTGGCTGGTGTATTCCACCTCGCCGCTCAATGACACCCGCGGCGGTCTGGCGCCGCAGTTCAAGCAGTACAACGCCGGCACCGGCAGCACCGTGCTGGATGCGGGCAGCGGTTTCCTTTACCGCGTCGCCCCGACCGTTGCCGTCGCCCTCACCGGCGCAGCCAGCAAGACCTATGACGGCAATGCCGCTGCCGCACTGGGCGGGATCGGCTACACGGCCAGCAGCGGTGCGATCGACGGCGATACGGTCGTCGTCACCGGCACCGCCGCGCACTACGACAGCAAGAACGTCGGCCACGGCAAGGCGGTCACCGTCGACGGCCTGAGCGTGGACCACGCCGGCAACGGCGCGGTGCGCGTGTACGGCTACGGTCTGGCCAGCACCAGCGCCAGTGCCAACATCGGTACGATCAGCCAGAAGACGCTGCAGCTGGGGGCCGGCTCGATCCAGGGCAAGGTCTACGACGGCACCACCACCGCCAGCCTGGGGGCGGCGGCCCTGAGCGGCGTGGTGAGCGGCGACGACGTGCGCTTTGCCGGTGCATCCGGCGCGGTGTTCGCCGACAAACGCGCCGGCGTCAACAAGCAGGTCACCGTGTCCGGCATCGCGCTCGGCGGCAGCGATGCAGGCAACTACCTGGTCGACAGCACGGCCTATGCCGACATCGCCAAGCGCACGCTGACGGTGGCGGTCGACATCGCCGGCAAGGTGTACGACGGCGGGATCGGCGCGCAGGTGCGCAACGCCACGCTCGGCAATGCCGTCGTCGGCGACGATGTGTCCGTCGCCACCCAGGCCGCGTTCGTCGACAAGAACGTCGGCGACAACAAGAGCGTCGTGGTCGCCGCACAACTCGGCGGCACCGATGCCGACAACTACGTCATGGACGTGGCCACCTCGACGCCGCGCGGCAGTACCGCCTCGATCACGCCCAAGACGATCGACGCCGGCACCCTGAGCGTGACGGCCAAGGTGTACGACGGCAACCGCACCGCCAACGTCGGCAGCAACGGCCCGGTCGGCACGCTGAGCGGGGACGACGTGGCGCTGGTCCTGCAAGGCCAGTACGACGACAAGAACGCCGGCATCGGCAAGCGGGTGGACGTGACCGCGGGCTTGCGCGGTGGCGACGCCGGCAACTACCAGTTGCTCGCGACGCGCCTGCAGTCCAGCGGCGACATCACGCCCAAGACGATCGACGCCGGCACGCTGAGCGTGACGGCCAAGGTGTACGACGGCAACCGCACCGCCAATGTCAGCAGCAGCGGCCTGGTCGGCACGGTCGGTGGGGATGACGTCGCGTTGATCTTGCAGGGCCTTTACGACACCAAGAACGCCGGCACCGGCAAGCGCGTGGACGTGACCGCGGGCCTGCGCGGTGGCGATGCCGGCAACTATCGCCTGCTCAACACCAGCCTGCAGTCGCGCGGCGACGTGGCGGCGAAGCAACTGACCGTCGGCAATGTGGCCGTGCTGGACAAGCGCTTCGACGGCGGCAGCGACGCGGTGCTGGTACTGCCGCCGCTGCGTGGCGTGGTCGCTGGCGACGAGGTCGCGCTGCAGGGTCGGGGTCAGTACGACAATGCCTCGGCCGCGGCGGGCAAGACGGTGCAGATCGCACTGGCCCTGAGCGGTGCCGACGCGGGCAACTACCGTCTGACCGACGCGCGTCAGCAGACCGTCGCCGGCATCGAGGACCTGCCGGGCCGCAACGCGGTGGACGCGGTCTCGCAGCCGAGCATGGGGGGCAACGGCACGCAGCCGGGCGGCACCGCCGACGGAAATTCGTCGACGGCGGCGGGCGCGATTTCGGCAGCGGCCGGCGCGATGGGGGAACTGGGCGCATCGGCGCAACCGCGGCTGGGTGGAACCTCGCTCGATCCGACCGGCGCCGGCAGTACGGCATCGGGTGGCGGCGCCGGTGGCAGCGGCAGCGGCCTTGGCGGTAGCGCCGGTGGTTCGGGCGGTGCCGGCGGCACTGTCGGCGCTGCGATCGGCACGGGCACCGGGACCACCGCGGCCGACGGTGCCACCGGCTCGGCGGGCGCCAATGCCGGTGGCAACGGCGCAGGCAACGTCGCCGATGCCCAGGGCGGTGCTGGCGCCGCAAGCCAGGGTGCCGGCCAGCGCGGCGGTGCCCCGGGCGATGTGGCGATGGAGCAGGTGCTGCGCAACGGTGCCGGCGTGAGCCTCGCTACCGGTGGCGAGACCCTGGCGCAGCTTGAAGTGGCGGTGCTGACGGTGTTCGACGGCGAAGGCCGCGCGCTTGGCCGCCTGCGGGTGGAAGACCTGGGCAGCAGCCTGGCGCTGCACCCGCTGGACGGCAGCGCGCCGACCGCGCCGAACCTGCAGCAGAACGTTCGCGCCAGCGCCCAGACCAGTGTGGCCGTCGATGCGGACGAGAACGCTACGCTGCGCCTGTCCCTGCTGGAAGACGGCACGCTCCACGTGGTGGCGCCGCGTTCGGCCGCACGCATGGACCGCGAAACGCTCAGCGCCTACGCGCTCGGCGCGCTGAAACAGCAGGCGGGCGTGTCGGTGCAGCAGGTGCGCGCGCTGGTGCTGAGCTTCGTCGACTGACGGAGTGGCGAGGGACACAGGGGCGGCTGCCGCCTCTGCGTCCCGGCGGCCTGGCTGATCGGGGGAAAGGCCAGGCCGGGTTCGACCGTCTCGGCGCGGGTGATGCGCCTGAGGCGGAGGCAGCGGCGTCCGCGGTGCGATGGTGGCAAGCGCGGAGCACCCTTGCGGTGAGATCAAGGTCATCGCCTCGCCATCGTCGCGCCGCGGACGCGCCACATTCTGGAGGTGTGATTGCCTGATGCATGCAGGGTGCGACACAGCGCGACCCTGCGTCGCACAGGCCCTCATGCGGGAGTGTGCTCTGGCAACCTTGTGGGTGGGAGGCTGCCGCCGCCGTTCCGGCGCGTGTGCCGCGCGGCCAGCGCGATGCTGTGCCGCCGATCGCCACCGCATCGCTGCAGTGTCGCCGCGCCGGGGCGATACGGCTATCGTATCGGGATGCCGAGCGCTTCCCCACTTCCCTTTCGACGCAAACGGCGTGTTGCTTGCGCGGCGATGGCGTTGTTGGCCGCTGGCTGTCGGCGTCGCTGGCGGTAGTCGCGGTGTCGCACGCATGATCGCGACGAGCAGTTCACGCACGCCCTTGCCCAAGCCGGCCGTCCGCCGGCTCGGCGCGGACGACGCGCTGGCCTATCTGCGGGTGGGCGAGGGTGCGCCGGTGCTGCTGGTGCACGGGGCCCTGTGCGACTACCGCTACTGGGCGCCACAGCTGCGCGGCCTGGCCGACCGCTTCCAGCTCAGCGCGCTGAGCCTGGGCCAGTACTACCCGCGACTGCCGTCGGCGTCGCGGCATGCGTTCGGTTGGCGCTGGCATGCGCAGCAGCTCGCCGCCTTCATCGCCGAGGAAGCGCGGCCGGTGCATCTGGTCGGTCATTCCCGTGGTGCCGCCGTGGCCTGGCAGGCGGCGCTGTTGCAGCCGGATGCCATTGCCAGCCTGACCCTGTTCGATCCGGGTGGCCCGCAGCGGCAGGGCCTGCCGGCCGACGTTCAGGCGGTCCGCGCGCAAGCGATCGCGTTGCTGCAAGGTGGCCAGGTGGAGGCCGGCCTGGAATGCTTCGTCGATTCGGTCAGCCAGCCCGGCGCCTGGGCGCGCAGCAGCGCAAGCTTTCGGCAGATGGTGGGCGACAACGCGCAGACCCTGGTGCCGCAGATTGCCGACGTGCTGCCGGCGTACCGGCCCGAGCAGGCCGCTGCCCTGGCGATGCCGGTGTTGCTGGTCGCCGGCGAACGCAGCCCGGCCCAGTACCGCGACAACGCCGCCGCGTTGGCGGCCTGGCTGCCGCAGGCGCGCCATGAGGTGCTGGGCGGGGCGTCGCACGGCATGACCTTTACCCATGCGAGGCGGTGCAATGCCTTGATCGCCGAGTGGGTGGGCGCTGCGGCGAGGAGCTGAGCGCGTACGGCAGAGTGCTGCGCTCAGCGGGCACGACTGGGTGCAGACTGGATGCGGCGCACGCCGGCTGCGGCTTGGCGTCACCCTGCCAGGCGGCGTGCCCCGGGTGGCGTCGGACCCACGGCGCTCGCCGTTGGCTCGCCACGATCCAGTTGCCGGTACGCGATGGCCTCGGTCAGGTGCGCGGTGGCGATGCGCTCGCTGGCGTCCAGGTCGGCGATGGTGCGGGCCACGCGCAGGATCCGATGCAGCGAGCGCGC
Source organism: Xanthomonas sp. LMG 12459 (assembly GCF_009192905.1). Classification (NCBI taxonomy): domain Bacteria; kingdom Pseudomonadati; phylum Pseudomonadota; class Gammaproteobacteria; order Lysobacterales; family Lysobacteraceae; genus Xanthomonas; species Xanthomonas sp. LMG 12459. The sequence goes on along the minus strand of NZ_NSGT01000025.1, from coordinate 33,470 downwards.
CGACAGCCGCAGGCGCTCGATGGCCTGTTCCAGCAGCGCCTCGTCGCGCGGTTGCAGGCGGCAGTCGCGCAGGGTTTCGCTGTGGCCGAGCTGGCCGTTGGGCCGGCCGGCGCGGGCCTGCTGGCGTTGCCGTGCCAGCTCCACGCGCTCGCGCACGACGGCGCTTGCTTCGCCGGGCGGCGCATCGGCGCGCAGCGCCTGCGGCGGCAGCCGCGGCACTTCCACGTGCAGGTCGATGCGGTCCAGCAGTGGGCCGGAGATGCGCGCGCGGTAGCGCCGTACCGCGTCCTCGCTGCAGCGGCAGCGGCCGCTGGGGTCGCCTGCCCAGCCGCAGGGGCAGGGATTCATCGCCGCGACCAACTGGAAGCGCGCAGGGAACTCGGCGCTGCGCGCCGCGCGCGACACGGTCACCTGGCCCGATTCCAGCGGCTCGCGCAGCACTTCCAGCGCATGCCGGTTCCACTCCGGAAGTTCGTCCAGGAACAGCACGCCGTGGTGCGCCAGCGAGATCTCGCCCGGGCGCGGATGAGTGCCGCCGCCGACCAGCGACACCGCGCTGGCGGTGTGGTGCGGTGCGCGGTAGGGGCGTTGCCGCCAGCGTGCCGGATCCACGCCGCGGCCGCTGACCGAAGCGATGGCCGCGCTCTCCAGGGCCTCGGCTTCGCTGGCCTCGGGCAGGATCCCGGGCAGGCGCGAGGCCAGCAGGGTCTTGCCGCAGCCGGGGCTGCCGATCAGCAACAGGTGGTGATGCCCGGCCGCGGCGATCTCCAGGGCGCGCCGCGCCTGCGCCTGGCCGCGCACGTCGCTCAGGTCGGGAAAGGGCGCGGCGACCGTGGGCGGCGCGGTGGCCGCGGGCAAGGTCTTGCTGCCGTTGAGCAGGCCGCAGACTTCCAGCAGGGTGCGCGCGGTGTAGGCCTGCACGTGTTGCGCCAGTGCGGCCTCGGCGCCGTTGTCGGCCGGGACGATCAGGGTGCGCCCGGCCTGGGCGGCGGCCAGTGCGGCCGGCAGGACGCCGTCGACCGGACGCAGTTCGCCGGTCAAGGCCAGTTCGCCGAGGAATTCGTACTGGCCGAGCACCTGCGGGTCGAGCTGGCCGGCGGCGGCGAGGATGCCCAGCGCGATCGGCAGGTCGAAGCGACCGCCCTCCTTGGGCAGGTCGGCCGGCGCCAGGTTGACGGTGATCCGCCGTGCCGGAAATTCGTACTGCGCGCAGAGCAGGGCGGCGCGGACGCGATCGCGCGACTCGCGCACCGCGGCTTCGGGCAGGCCGACGATCTGCGTGGTCGGCAGGCCGCCGGACAGATGGACTTCGACCCGAACCGGAGGCGCAAGCACCCCCGCGCGGGCACGGCTGTGCACCAGCGCCAGGCTCATGGTGGCGGGTGGATCAGGCGGTGGGGCTGGGCGAGGGCCCGCTGCGCGCCGCTTCCAGCGCGGCGACGCTGCGCTCCAGCGCTTCGAGCTTCTCGCGGGTGCGCAGCAGCACTGCGCGCTGCACTTCGAATTCCTCGCGGGTGACCAGGTCGAGCTTGCCCAGCCCGGCCTGCAGCGCGCTCTTGAAGGTGCTCTGCAGTTCGTCGCGGGACTGGCGCAGGCCCGGCGGCACCAGATCGCTGAGGCGGCGGGCGAGGTCGTCGAGATGGTTGAGGTCGATCATGGCTGTGCTCCGGCAGGTGGCGTCAGACTGCGGTATCCGGCGGGTCGGGACCATCGGGATCGGACGCGGCGCGCTGTCGGAAAATTCCGGCGTTGGGGGCGCGCGGCCATTGAACCCGACGGCCGTCGATCGCGCAACCGCGCTATCCTGAGGCCATTGTGATTGGAGAACGCCGCATGAAGATGATCATGGCCGTGATCAAGCCGTTCAAGCTCGACGACGTGCGCGAGGCGCTCGCCGCGCAGGGCGTGGCCGGCATCACCGTCACCGAGGTCAAGGGCTTCGGCCGGCAGAAGGGCCACACCGAGCTGTATCGCGGCGCCGAGTACGTGGTCGATTTCCTGCCCAAGGTGAAACTGGAAGTGGCGGTCAGCGAGGACCAGGTCGAGCGCGTGGTCGAGGCCATCGTCAAGGCCGCCGCCACCGGCAAGATCGGCGACGGCAAGGTGTTCGTCTACGACCTGGGCACGGTGGTGCGGATCCGCACCGGCGAACTGGACGCGGACGCGCTGTAACGCAGTCACCGCGCCTGCATCGCCGTGGCATGGACGGTGTCGTGTAGGAGCGGTTTCAGCCGCGATGGGCGTTCCCGATAGAACCTGTCGCGGCTGAAACCGCCCCTACAGGCGTGGCGGGCCAGTTGGATAGGTCAGGCACGCTGCGCGTCAGCCGCCGACTCAGACGCCGCCGTAGCCACGGCCGAGGGTGAGCCAGAACGTCGCCACCACCAGTACCGCCACGACGACCGTGGCGCGGCTGGACGGTAGCGGCAGTGGCGCGCGCGACCGGCGCGACAGCGCGATGACCACCAGGCCGATCGGTGCCAACAGGTCTTCCTGCGCCGCCTCGCGCAATGCCGGCAGCACCGGCCCTGCATGGAACAGCACGCTTACGCAGGCCACCGTGCCGGCAGTGGCGTAGGCCGCCAGCATTGGCCTGCCTTTCGGGAGCCACGGGGCGATGGCGCGCAGCACCTGCAGATACAGCCAGGCACCGGCCAGTCCCATCCCCAGCCGCCAGACCCAGGCCGGCTGCAGGGCGAGATCGCGCAGGACGAAGGCGAGGTCCCCGTCATCGGTGACCGCGGAGAACAGCAGGTAGCCGGCGCCCCACAGTCCGTTGAAGGCGGCGATCAGCGCGAGCGCCAGGCGCGGCGTGTCCGCGCGACGGCGGCGTGCCGCCAGGATGCAGGCTGCGGCCACGCATAGATTGGCCAGCGGGCCGGCGGCATCGACGATCGGTTGGCCGGACTGGCAGCGGAAGTACACCGACGTGAGCCAGCGGACGGTGCCGCCGCTGCCCAGGCAGGCCAGGCCATGGCCCACCGCTTCGTGGGCGACGCAGGCGACGACGAAGCCGATCGCGGCCAGCGCGCACAGGGTCCACGGCGACGTCGTCTGGGAGCGCATGGCAGGCTCGCGGTGTGTGCGATGGAGGCCGGCGCATCGTCGCACGCGCCGGCCATGGCGTGCGGCATCGTTTGGCGCCTACACCGCGCGATCGCGGCAACCGGCGAGGCGATGCCATGCGCGATGCAGCGCGCCTGTCGATTCGGATGCGCACGCGTTGGGGGCCGGCCTTGCCGAGGGCCCCGACAGCGCCGGCGATCCGCGGCATCGGCGCACGTCAGGCGCGCGCCGATGCCGAAGAGGACCGGGGGCTTAGCCGCCCAGCGCCTCGGCCACGAACGGCGGCAGCACCTGGGTGCCGGTGTGCAGGTGCGCGCTGTAGTAGCGGGTGGCGAACGGCTTGGCCGCGGCGTCGTCCTGGCGGAAGTCGAAGAGGCCCTGCTTGCGCGCCATGGTCACGCTCCACCAGCCGGTCGGGTAGCACGGCTGCGGGAACGGCACGGTGTGGAAGCTGGCGAAGCCGGCCTTGCCCATCTCCGCACGCATTTCCTTGATCAGGTCCAGCAGCGCCAGCGGCGATTCGGATTGCTGCACCAGGATGCCGTCGTCCTTCAGCGCCTTGAAGCAGCTCTCGTAGAAGGCCTTGTTGAACAGGCCTTCGGCCGGGCCGACCGGGTCGGTGGAGTCGACGATGACGATGTCTACGCTGCCGGCCGGGCAGTTGGCCATGTAGGCCACGCCGTCGTCGAACAGCAACTCGGCACGCGGATCGTTGTTGGAGTCGCACAGCTCCGGGAAGTACTTCTCGGCCATGCGCGTGACCTGCTCGTCGATGTCGCACTGGGTGGCGCTTTCCACGCCCGGGTGCTTGAGCACTTCGCGCAGGGTGCCGCAGTCGCCGCCGCCGATGATCACCACGCGCTTGGGCGCGGCGTGGGTGAACAGCGCCGGGTGGCTGATCATCTCGTGGTAGAAGAAGTTGTCGCGCGTGGTCAGCATCACCGCGCCGTCGATCACCATCAGCTTGCCCCAGTCGGTGGTGTCGTAGATCTCGATCTTCTGGAACGGCGACTGCACCTCGTCCAGCTTGCCGGTGATGCGGTAGCCGATGGCCGAGCCGGTGGGCTGGAAGTGTTCGATGTACCAGTTGTCGTTGGCGCTCATGCAGATGTCCTAGGAAAGCAAGAAAAGAAGCGACGATTCCTTCTCCCCCCGGGAGAAGGTGGCGCGAAGCGCCGGATGAGGGTCGGGCGCAGCCTCGTGCAGCCAAGCCACGCGACGCTGTTACCGTACCTCGCCGGATGAGGGCCGGACACAGCACGTGCAGCCAAGCTACCCGATGCTGTCGCCGCACCCTCCGGACGCGGCCCCGCGCACTCAAGCCACACCAGGCGCCCGCGAACCCGGCCCGGCTCCACCAGGAGCCGAGGGCGTCGGAACGGCGCGGATTGTAACGGACCCCACGCGTAGCAGGGGTTACAATCCACGCCCTTTTTCCCTCAGCCGAGCCGCCACGATGAGCGATTGGTCCCTCGACCAAGCCCGCAAGACCTACTCGATCCCGCACTGGGCCGACGGGTACTTCGACGTGGACGCGGCCGGCCGGGTGGTGGTGCGGCCGCAGGGCGCCGACGGCGTGGCGATCGCGCTGCCGGAGGTGGTGGACGCCGCGCGCGCGGCCGGGGCCAAGCTGCCGATGCTGGTGCGCTTCCCGGACATCCTCGGCGAGCGCCTGGGCAAGCTGCAGGCCGCCTTCGCCCAGGCCCAGGCCGACTGGGACTACAGCGGCGGCTACACCGCCGTGTACCCGATCAAGGTCAACCAGCACCGCGGCGTGGCCGGCACCCTGGCCAGCCACCAGGGCGAGGGCTTCGGCCTGGAGGCGGGCAGCAAGCCGGAACTGATGGCGGTGCTGGCGCTGTCGCGGCCGGGCGGGCTGATCGTGTGCAACGGCTACAAGGACCGCGAGTACATCCGTCTGGCGCTGATCGGGCGCAAGCTCGGGCTGCAGACCTTCATCGTCATCGAGAAGCCGTCGGAGCTGAAGCTGGTGCTGGAGGAGGCGCGCGCGCTGGACGTGAAGCCGGGCCTGGGCGTGCGCATGCGCCTGGCCTCGCTGGGCGCGGGCAAGTGGCAGAACAGCGGTGGCGACAAGGCCAAGTTCGGGCTGTCGCCGCGGCAGGTGCTGGACCTGTGGAAGACCCTGCGCGACACCGAATACGTCGACGCGCTGAACCTGCTGCACTTCCACATGGGGTCGCAGATCTCCAACGTGCGCGACATCGCCAACGGCATGCGCGAGGCCACCCGCTATTTCGTCGAGCTGTCCAAGCTGGGCGCGAAGATCAGCCACGTCGACGTCGGCGGCGGCCTGGGCATCGACTACGAAGGCACCCGCTCGCGCAGCTACTGCTCGATCAACTACGGCCTGCACTCCTACGCCAGCAACATCGTGCAGCCGCTGGCCAGCGCCTGCGAGGAGCACGGCCTGGCGCCGCCGCGCATCGTCACCGAGTGCGGGCGTGCGATGACCGCGCACCACGCGGTGCTGATCGCCAACGTGTCCGAGGTGGAGCAGGCGCCGGAAGGCCGCGTGCCCGACGCGCACGACGACGAACCGGCGGCGATCCGCCACTTGCGCGAGATCCATGCCGAACTGGACCAGCGCCCGGCGGTGGAACTGTTCCAGGAGGCGCAGCATTTCCACGCCGAAGGCCTCAGCGGCTACGCCCTTGGCCAGATCGACCTGACCCATCGCGCGCGCATCGACGACCTGTTCTATGCCATCGCCCACGGCGTGCGCGCGCGGCTGAGCCATGAGGAAAAGAGCCACCGCCCGGTGCTGGACGAGCTCAACGAGCGTCTGGTCGACAAGTACTTCGTCAACTTCAGCGTGTTCGAATCGATTCCCGACGTGTGGGCGATCGATCAGGTGTTCCCGATCGTGCCGATCGAGCGCCTGAACGAGGCGCCGGCGCGGCGCGGCGTGGTCTGCGACATGACCTGCGATTCCGACGGCATGGTCAAGACCTACGTCGAGAACGAAAGCCTGGACAGCTCGCTGCCGTTGCACGCGCTGCGCCCGGGCGAGAGCTACCGCATCGGCTTCTTCCTGGTCGGCGCCTACCAGGAGATCCTCGGCGACATCCACAACCTGTTCGGCGACACCGACGCGGTGGAAGTGGCCGTGGATGGCGACGGCTACCGCATCGCCCAGCAGCGCCGCGGCGACACCACCGACGTGATGCTGGATTACGTCGGCTACCGCCTGGACGACCTGCGCGCCGCCTACGCCGAACGCGTCGCCGCCGCGCAGTTGCCGGCCGCGCAGGCCACGGAACTGGCCGACGCGCTCGAGGCCGGCCTGACCGGCTACACCTACCTGTCGGACGAACCGCTGGGCTGACAGTGGCGACCCACGCAAGCCCCTCTCCCCCCGGGAGAGGGGTTGGGGTGAGGGTACGCCCGTGCACGCAATCTTGGGGTTGGCCGCCTGGCGCCGCGGCTTGCATCTTCCAGGCGCGATCGCTTGGGCGTCGATAGACGGCTGCTGCCGCAACCGGCGATGCAACCAGTAAGCTGCGCGCTCCCCACCGCCACCGTCCCACGATGCGCTATCCCGGCCTCGACCTGCTGCGCGCCATCGCCATCGTCTGGGTGATGTTGTTCCACTCCTTCGTGGTCGATGGGCTGGGCCCGGATTGGGAGTGGCTGTCGCGCTATGGCTGGATGGGCGTGGATCTGTTCTTCGTGCTCAGCGGCTTTTTGATCGGCGGTCAGGTGCTGGCGCCGCTGGCCCGCGGCGAGCCGCTGCGCTACGGCGAGTTCTACCGGCGCCGCGCCTACCGCATCCTGCCGGCGTACGCGGTGGTGCTGGCGTTGTACCTGGCATGGCCCGGGTTCCGCGAAGCGCCCGGGATCGCGCCGTGGTGGCTGTTCGCCAGTTTCACCCTCAACCTGGGCATCGACTACGCCAACCAGCAGGCGTTCTCGCATGCGTGGTAGCTGTGCGTGGAAGAGCACTTCTACCTGGTGTTTCCGCTGCTGGCGGCGTGGCTGCTGCGGCGGCCATCGGCGCCGCGTTTCGTGGCGCTGTGCGTGGCCGTGGTGCTGGCCGGCATCGCCCTGCGCAGTGCGATCTGGCTGCACGACAGCGCGCTGGATCGCATCGGTGCCGGGCTGCAGCGCAACTGGTTCATCGAGGATCTCTACTACCCCACCTGGAACCGCCTGGACGGCCTGCTGGCGGGGGTGGCGCTGGCGGTGCTGAAGACCTTCCGGCCGCAGCACTGGCAGCGGCTGCAGCGTCACGCCAGCGTCGTGGCGCTTGCCGGCATCGTGGTCTGTGCGCTGGCGATGTGGCTGTTCCGCGACCGCACCGGCCTGCTCGGCAATGCCATCGGCTGGCCGGTGCTGTCGTTGGGACTGGCGCTGCTGGTCGGCGCCGGCGCCTCCACCCAGGGATGGCTGGGGCGCTGCCGGGTGCCGGGCGCGGCCTGGCTGGCCGCGGTGTCCTACAGCCTGTACCTGAGCCACAAGGCGGCGTTCCATCTGACCCAGGCGTGGTTCGGCGCGCTGCTGGACGGGCGTGGACCGCTCGCCTTCGCCGCCTATGCCGGCATGGCGCTGCTGTTCGCGGCTGTCCTGCACTACGCGGTGGAGCAGCCGTTCCTGCGCCTGCGCGAGCGGCGCAGCGCAGCGGCTGTCGCGACCGCGCATGGTTGAACGCACGGTTTCCAATCCGCGCGGCACGTCCCGGTGAAGAGCGATGGCAATCCCTCAAGACCGTGGCCAGCGGCGGCGCCACATGCTCGCCGGCGTCCTGATCGCCAGGAGGATGCCCTGCAAGGGTGGCAAGTAAGCGCGCGGGACGTCTCAGCCATCCCCGACCAGCGCTGCATGCGCCGCCTGCAGGCGCTGTTGCAGGATCTCCGCCAGCCGCGCCACCGCCGGCGGCGGCACGGCGGCCGCGCGATGCAGGCTCAGCCCTAGCGCCGGCAACGCGGGCAGGCCGCCGGCGCCAGGCGGGAGCAGGGCCAGTCCGGCCGGCACCCCGGCGGGGGTGCGCAGGGTGATGCCCAATCCGGCGCGGACCGCCGCCCATACGCCGCCCAGGCTGGCGCTGGTGAAGGCGATGCGCCATGGGATGCCGGCGCGGTCCAGGGCGGTGGTCGCGGCCGTGCGCAGCAGGCAAGGGGCTTCCAGCATCACCAATGGCAATGGCGCCGCGCCGCTCCAGTCGGCCACGTCCGGCGCGCTGCGGTCGCCTGCGGCGATCCAGCGCAGCGGCCACGCCGCTTGTGCCTGCCGATGCGCCGAGGCTGCGCCGGAGTCCCAGGCCAGGGCCAGATCCAGTTGCCCGGCCTCCACCCGCGCCAGCAGTTCCTGATGGCGGGCGATGCGCGCTTCGATCCGCACCTGCGGGTGGGCGCGGGCGAAACGCCCGAGCACGTCCGGCAGCATGTGCTCGCCGAAGTCCTCCTGCAGGCCCAGCCGCACCCAGCCTTGCAACGCCGTGTCCTGCAGGGCCACGACCGCCTCGTCGTTGAGCTCGAGCAGCCGCCGCGCGTAGCCCAACAAGGCTTCGCCGGCCTCGGTCAGGGCCAGGCCGCGGCCCTGGCGGCGCAGCACCGGCTGCCCGGCCTGCTCCTCCAGCTTCTTCAGCTGTGCGCTGATCGCCGAGGTGGAGCGCCCGCGGCGCTCGGCCGCCTTGGCGAAGCTGCCCAACTCCACGCCGGCGACGAAGCTGCGCAGCGCGTCGAGGTCGAAGGTGATGGGGCGCATCGGTCGATCCTGATTTTCCGGACGGTCGTTTCGATATTTTCCGATTTTTCGAAAGGTTGTGCGCGACTAGGCTGTGCCCGTTCCCCCCTGCGAGACCTTCCGATGTCCGACCCATCCACGCCGTTTCCTTCCCCGCAGGCCGCGTTCGGCGACATCGCGCCGGCCTTCGCCCGCCTCACCGACGAGGTGCTGTTCGCCGAGGTGTGGCAGCGCCCCGGGCTGTCGCCGCGCGAGCGCAGCCTGATCACGGTGGCGGCACTGGTGGCCCTGTCGCGACTGGAGCAGTTGCCGCTGCACCTGGCGCGCGCACTGGACAACGGTCTGGACCGCGACACCCTGGCCGAGGCCATCACCCACCTGGCGTTCTACGCCGGCTGGCCGTGTGCGGCGTCCGCGCTGCCGTTGCTGCGCACCGCTGCCGCGGCGCGGCCGGCCATGACGGGGCCGCGCTGATGCCGTACGCCCGCATTTCGCTGCTGCGCGGCCACGCGCCCGCCTACCTGCGCGCGCTGTCGGCCAGCCTTTACCAGGCCATGCACGACGCCTTCGAGGTGCCGGCCGGCGACTGCTTCCAGGTCATCCATCAGCACGACCCGGACGAACTGGTGTTCGACCGTCACTACTTGGGCGGGCCGCGCTCGGATGGCTTCGTGCTCATCGCCATCACCGCCGGCCGCGAACGCAGCGACGCCTGCAAGCAGGCGTTCTACCGGCGCCTGGTCGAATTGCTGGCGATCGCGCCGGGGATCGCCCCGGAGGACGTGATGGTCACCATCGTCACCACCGCGGCGCAGGACTGGTCGTTCGGCGGCGGCCGCGCCGGCATCACGGCCCGCGGAGTGCCGGCATGATCGCCATGCAATACAGCATCGCGTTGCCGGCGGACTACGACATGGCCGTCATCCGCCGCCGCATCGCCGACAAGGGGCCGTTGCTCGACACGCTGCCGGGGTTGCAGTTCAAGGCCTACCTGGTCGCCGATCGCAGCGATCCGCTGCTGCCCGGCCGGCAGAACCTGTATGCGCCGTTCTATCTGTGGCGCGATGCGGCGGCGATGCACGCGTTCCTCGCCGGCCCCGCGTTCGCCGCGCTGTGCGAGGCCTTCGGACGCCCGACCGTGCAGGCGTGGATGGTCGCCACGGCGTGGACGTCCGCGGCGCTGCGCTCGGCGCGCTACGCCACCCGCGCGCTTCCGGCGCCATCGCCTCCCTGCGGAAGCGACACCGACGACATGGAGGTGCCTGACGAACGCGTGCTGGCCACGGTGTGCGGCTACGAACCGCAGGGATGGACGCGGCTGCGTTTTCACCTGTGGCGCGATCTGCCGCCGGACGCCGCCGCCGCACACTGCTATGCCGTGCATCACCTCAGCGTGCCCGGCGTGACCGACGCCGCCCGGTGATCGGCGGCGTTGGATGCTCAGTACATGTTCTTCTTGTAGTCGGCCTGCAGTCCTTTGCGCACCACGCCGGGCACCGAGACCGCCGCGCGCATCAGCGTGGCCTGGGCGTCGCGCGCGCCGCTGAGCCGGACGTGGTCGCGGAAGATCGCCGGCGGGTCCAGGTCGTGTGCGATGGTGACGGGCGGCCAACGGTCGAAGCGACCGAGCGCGCAGCTGTGCGTCTCTTCGAGGAGCGACGGCAGCACCCGCACCGCCAGATGCGGAACGCGTCCATCGACGGCGAGCGCGTTGCGGATCGCCTCGTCGGTGCTGGGGCGGGCGAGCCCTTCGATGCACACGCAGCGTGCGCTGCCGGGGCGCAGTGCCAGCAGCGCGAGTTGCGGCCGCGCCAGCAGATTGCCCAGGCTGTCGACGCGGCGATTGCCCGGCCGGTCGGCGAACCACCACGCATCGCGGTGGGCTTGCAGCAAGGCCCCGGCGCGATCGCCGCGCGGACTGACATCGACGTGGCCCTCGGCATCGGCGGTGGCCAGGATCAGCAGTCGGCAACTGGCGAGCAATCCTTCCGGCGTCTCCGGCGGCGTGGCGTCGGCCCGTGCCTCCGCGTGCCACCAGTCGGCGCGCAGCAGGGCCTTGGCGCAGTGCAGATAGCATTCCTCGACGGCGACGAACACGCGCGTGCCGTCGTCGCCGGCGATGCGGCCATTGATCCGCAGGGTTTCGCCTAATCCGGGCACCAGGAACAGCGAACCGAATCCGGCGCCGACGTGCGCGTGGGCCGTGTCCAGTGCCTGCAGCGGGATCGACAGCAAATGCGGCGTATCGCCGCGCGCGAAGCCGGGTGCACCGCTGCCCGCACTCAATGCCAGGCGCTGGCCGGCGACGCCGGCGAACAGCAAGGGGCTGGCGGCCAGCCAGCGCAGCGCATGCGCGTCCAGGTGGTCGATCACCTTCATGTCGCGCGGACCGGGTAGGCGGCCCACGCAATCCTGCAGCTGCGCCGCATCGGTGACGAAGTCGGTCATGGCGATGTCTCCCGGAAGCGGAAGACGCCGTGGTCGAGCGAAGCGGGAGAGGTCATCGCAAAGCACTCCTGTGAACGAGCGGGAGGCTTGCGCGAAGGCTGGCGACGCCTGGAACCGTACCACAGCGCGGCGGACGCCGCGTCCGGCCACTTGCGGTCGTCCTTGGCCAGGCAGCACCGTGACAGGGCACCTTTCATCTCCCCGGGGAGGTGTCCCTTAGGAGCGGCTTCAGCCGCGACAGGGGCGTTCCCGGTGAAGCCCGTCGCGGCTGAAGCCGCGCCTGCGCAGCACGCTGTGGCGGATGCAGGTGATGCGAGGTGCCCTACAGCCGCAGTTCGAACCCGAGATAGGCCGAACGCCCGGGCGCTGGCGAGAACATCGCCTGATTGTTGCCACCCCAGAAGAAGCTGTCGTACCAGACGTAGGCGTAGCGAGCGTCGGTGAGGTTCTTGACCTGCAGGTCGAGGCTGGTGCGCGGACCGAGCTGATAGCGCACGCTGGCATCGACCACGCGGAAGCCGCCGTACTTGCCATGCGCATTGCGCTCGTCGATGTAGTAGTCGCCTTGCGCGCGCGCCTGCACGCCCAAGGTCCAGCGCGCATCGGGCCGGTAGTCGACGCCGGCGTTGCTGATGTAGCGCGGCACCGAGAACACCTCGCGGCCGCGCAGCGATTCGCCCGAGGCGTTGTAGGCGCTGACCACCTTGGCCTCCTGCAGCGCCTGCGACAGCCACAGCGTCCAGTGCTCGCCCAGTTGCGTGCTCAGTTGCAGGTCCACGCCCTGGCGCCGGGTCTGGCCCAGGCCCACGGTGGTGCCGGAGCTGACGTTGTTGGCCACCTCGTCGGTGGCGTCCTGGCGCCAGACCGCCACCCGCGCCTCGGTACCGGCGGCCGGCTGCAGTTTCAGGCCCAGTTCCTTGCCGGTGTTGATCGACGGCCGCACGCCGGGCTGGCCCGGCGTCAGGTAGGCCGGGGCGGTGGAACCGGTGAGGATCTGGAAGGTGCGGCCCCAGTTGGCATAGACGCTCAGCTGCGGGCTCAGCGCGTAGATCACGCTGAGCTTGGGCTGGTCGATCCAGCCGTAGCGCTGCAGCGGCGCGTGCACGCCGCCGGGCAGCGTGGTGTCGCCGGAAAAGTGGTCGACGCGGAACGCCGGCACGATCTTCAGCGCGTCGGTCGGCTGCAACACCGCCTGCAGGTACAGGCCGAGGTTGTCCAGCGTGTAACGGTCGTCGTTCTGCACGCGCGCCGGCGCGCTCCAGAAATCGGTCGGCACCGCGTAGGCATAGCGGTAGCGGCGATAGCGGTTGTTCTGGTGCTCGGCGTTGAGGCCGCCTTCCACGCTCAGCAGGTCGCTGGCCTGCCAGGTGACGGTGCTGAGCAGGCCGGTCTGGGTCTCGTCCCATTGCCGGCGTTGCCGCGGTGCGTTGCCGATCGGGTAGGGGGTGAAGGTGACGCGGCGTTCCTCGTCGTAGCGGTTGACGTACAGCGTGTTGCGCAGCTGCACACCGTCGCCGAGCTTGAAGTCGGCATGCACGCTGGCCTGACGCAGGGTGCGCTCGCCGCCGTCGTTGGCATTCTGTGGCGGCGACTGGTCGCGGTCGTCGTCCCATTGCGCGGCGGTGAGGAAGCCGGGCGCATCGGCCTTCAGATGGTAGGCGCGGGCGATCAGGCCGATGCGCGCGGTGTCGTCGTCCTCGCCGTAGAACCACTTGCCGCCGAGCGTGTACTTGCGCGCGCTGTCGTGCGCGCGCTCGCCCTGCGTGGCCTGGGCGCCGACGAAATAGTTCTGCGCCAGGCCGCCGGCCTCATGGCCGACGGCGTACTGCAGTGCGCGCGTGGCGAAGCTGCCGTAGCTCAGCCGCAGGTCCTGGTAGTCGCCGCCCTGGCGGGTGGCGATGTTGAGGTTGCCGCCGATGTTGTGCAGGCCGTAGCGCGGGTCGTTGGTGCCGCGCACGACTTCGATGTAGGCGATCTCCAGCGGGAAGATCATGTCGGTGAAGCGCTGGTTGCCGCTGTTGGCGTCGCTGGGCACGCCATCGATCAGGATCTTGATGCCGTTGAGGTAGCCCTCGCCGTTGAAGGCGCGGAAGGTGGCCTTGCCGGATTCGGCGCCCTGGCGGATCTCGGTGAGCTGCACGCCGGGCATCATGCCCAACAGCTCCCAGCCGTTCATGACCTGCTTGTCGCCGATCTGCTCGCTGCCGAGCACGTCGACCGAACTGAGGATGTTGCGGGTGGACAGCGAGGCGGCGGTCTCGCGCCGCGCCTCCACGGTACCCAGGGTGGTGGTGGTCTCGGAGGTGAGGGTCTGCGCGGCGGCATGGCCGGCGGCAAGCCCGGCCAGCACGGCCAGGGCAAGGGAGTCGATCTTCATGGGGTCTGCAAGCAAGTGGGGACAGCGGAGGGCTGGCGGCAACGGCGAGGTTGCGGGGCTTGCTTGTTCGGTACGCTGGGCGTACCTCGCTCCGTGAAGGCGATGTTATGCGATTTCGCGGGGAAAATCGCGCGGTTTTCTGCGCCACGCAGGCAACCGCGCCGTGGCGCCTGCGTGCCCCGGACGGCACCGGGCAGGCAGAGGCGCGGCCGCAGCGGACCGCGCCGACGTCGGCGATGGCTACAGGCGCAGTTCGAAGCCGAGATAGGCCGCGCGTCCGGGCGCCGGCGAGAACATCGGCTGGTCGTTGCCGCCCCAGAAGAAGTTGTCGTACCAGACGTAGGCGTAGCGGGCGTCGGTGAGATTCTTGACCTGCAGGTCGAGGCTGGTGCGCGGGCTGAGCTGGTAGCGCACGCTGGCATCGACCACGCGGAAGCCGCCGTACTTGCCCTGGGTATTGCGTTCGTCGATGTAGTAGTCGCCTTGCGCGCGCGCCTGCAGCCCCAGCTTCCAGCGTGCATCGGGCCGGTAGTCGACACCGGCGTTGCTGATGTAGCGCGGGGTGGAGAACACCTCGCGCCCGCGCAGCGACTCGCCGCTCGCGGTAAAGGCGCTGACCACCTTGGCTTCCTGGATCGCGTGCGACAGCCACAGCGTCCAGCGCTCGCCCAGTTGCGTGCTCAGTTGCAGGTCCACGCCCTGCCGGCGGGTCTGGCCGAGCCCGACCGTGGTGCCGGTGCTGGGCATGTTGGCCACTTCGTCGGTGGCATCCTGGCGCCAGACCGCCACGCGCGCCTCGGTGCCGGCGACCGGCTGCAGTTTCAGGCCCAGCTCCTTGCCGGTATTGATCGAGGGCCGGAACGTGCTCTGCCCGGGCGTCAGGTAGGCCGGGGCGGTCGAGCCGGTGAGGATCTGGAAGGTGCGGCCCCAGTTGGCGTACACGCTCAAGTGCGGGGTCAGCGCGTAGATCACGCTGAGCTTGGGCTGGTCGATCCAGCCGTAGCGCTGCAGCGGCGCATGCACGCCGCCGGGCAGCGCGGTCTCGCCGGAGAAGCGGTCGACGCGGAATGCGGGGACGATCTTCAGCGCATCGCTCGGTTGGATCACCGCCTGCAGGTACAGGCCGAGGTTATCCAGGCTGTAGCGGTCGTCGTTCTGCACGCGTGCCGGCGCACGGTCGAAATCGGTCGGCACGCTGTAGGCGTAGCGCGAGCGCCGGTAACGGTTGTCCTGGTGCTCGGCGTTGAAGCCGCCTTCCAAGCTCAGCAGATCGCTGGCCTGCCAGGTGACGGTGCTGAGCAACCCGGTCTGGGTTTCGTCCCATTGCCGACGCTGCCGTGGCGCGTTGCCCAGCGGGTAGCGGGTGAAGGTGATCCGGCGGTCGTCCTGGTAACGGTTGAGGTACAGCGTGTTGCGCAATTGCAAGCCGTCGCCGAGCTTGAAGTCGGCGTGCACGCTGGCCTGGCGCATGTCGCGGTCGTCGCCGTCGTTGGCGTTCTTCGGCGGCGACTGGTCACGGTCCTCGGCCAACTCGGTGGCGGTGAGGAAGCCCGATTCGTCGGCCTCGTGGTGGTAGGCGCGTGCGATCAGGCCGATGCGTGCGGCATCGTCGTCTTCGCCGTAGAACCATTTGCCGCCGAGCGTGTACTTGCGCGAGCTGTCGTGCTGGCGATAGCCATGCGCGGCCTGCGCGCCGACGAAATAGTTCTGCGCCAGGCCATCGGCCTCATGGCCGACGGCGTACTGCAGTTCGCGGGTGGCGAAACTGCCGTAGCTCAGCCGCAGGTCCTGGTAGTCGCCGCCCTGGCGGGTGGCGATGTTGAAGTTGCCGCCGATGTTGTGCAGGCCGTAGCGCGGATCGTTGGTGCCGCGCACCACCTCGATGTAGGCGATCTCCAGCGGGAAGATCATGTCGATGAAGCGTTGGTTGCCGCTGTTGACGTTGCTCGGCACGCCGTCGATCAGCACCTTGATGCCGTTGATGTAGCCCTCGCCGTTGAAAGCGCGGAAGGTGACCTTGCCGGACTCCGCACCCTGCCGGGTTTCGGTGAGCTGCATGCCGGGCATCTGCCCCAGCAACTCCCAGCTGTTCATGACCTGCTTGTCGGCGATCTGCTCGCTGCCGAGCACGTCGACCGAGCTGAGGATGTTGCGCGTGGACAGCGAGGCGGCGCTGTGGCGCCGCGCTTCCACGGTGCCGAGCGTGGTGGTGGTGTCGGGTGTCGTCTGCGCGGCGCCGTCGCCGGCCGCGAGCCCGGCCAGCACGGCGAGGGCATGGGTGTAGGTCTTCATGGTGGCTGCGGACAAGGGGAGTGGAGACTGGCGGCAGCGGCTGGGCTGCGGGCGAGCGGGTGGTGCGCGGTCCGACGTACGAACGCGGCTCCGATTTGGTGATGTTATATCATTTCGTTAAGAAGTTGTCGGAATCGCCAGCAGGCCGGCGCGACAAGCGTCCGTCCGAACGTGCGGCAGAGGGCCTTCGCCGCATGGGCGCGCGAGAGACGGGACGTGGCGGGGCCGCGCGGAGCGGCCCCGCGGCCGTTCAGGCCGGTTGCCGCGCGACCTGGAAGCCGGCGAAGGACTGCGTCACCGGCATGATTTCCAATCGATTGATGTTCAGATGCGGCGGCAGCGTCGCCACCCAGAAGATCTGTTCGGCGATGTCCTCGGCGGTCATCGGCTGCGCACCCTGGTAGAGCGTGTCCGAGGCCTTCTGGTCGCCATGGGTGCGGACCAGGGTGAACTCGGTCTCGGCCATGCCGGGTTCGATCGCGGTGACGCGCACGCCGGT
This sequence comes from Xanthomonas sp. LMG 12459, assembly GCF_009192905.1. Taxonomy (NCBI): domain Bacteria; kingdom Pseudomonadati; phylum Pseudomonadota; class Gammaproteobacteria; order Lysobacterales; family Lysobacteraceae; genus Xanthomonas; species Xanthomonas sp. LMG 12459. The sequence continues at coordinate 17,085 of NZ_NSGT01000025.1, read as the reverse complement.
GCCATGCAGATCCGAGCGCAGGCCCAGCGAGAACTGGCTGACGAAGGCCTTGGTGCCGCCGTAGGTGTTGCCGCCGGGATAGGGATACAGCGCGGCGACCGAACTGATGTTGATGATCGCGCCGCGGCGCTGGATCAGCGTCGGCAGCAGGCGATGGGTCAGCGTCACCAGCGCGGTGATGTTGGTGTCGATCATCGTGCGCCAGTCGTCCAGTTGCGCGGCCTGCGCCGGCGCGGTGCCCTGGGCCAGGCCAGCGTTGTTGACCAGCAGGTCGATGCCGCGGAACGCCTCGGGCAGCGCCGCCAGCATCGCGTCCAGCGCGTCGGTGTCGCGGATGTCGAAGGCGGCGATGTGCACGCGCTCGGCGCCGAAGGCGTCCAGCAGCGGCTGCAGGCGCTCGGCGCGGCGGCCGGTGGCGATCACGCGCCAGCCTGCATCGACGAAGCGGCGCACGGCGGCAGCGCCGAAACCGGAGGTGGCGCCGGTGATCAGGGCGGTCTGAGTCATTGGAGGGCCGGGAATGGGGAGTGGGGAATCGGGAATGGTAAAAGCAAAACCCGGTCGCGCGCGTCGACAGCGCGTGTGCCCGCGGGGGAAGTCGGCTTCGATGATTGAGACGGGCCAGCGCGGCGCGACAGCGCGTGGATCCGAAGCGTCTCCAAGCCTCGTCGCGCGGAACGGGACGTGCTCGCCTCCCCATTCCAGATTCCCCGGCTGCTAATTCTTTTGCGTAGTCGCCGGCAGCACGCTGCCGTGGAACTGCAACGTCATATCAAGCCAACGCGGCCCAATGTCAGCAGCGACAACCCATGCGCGCACGTACAGGTGAAAACGGCAAGAAAGCCGCTTCACCCATTCCCGAGTCCCGATTCCCCAATCCCGGCTCTACTGCGCCTTGATCGCGATCGCCGACAGCCCGCTGCCGTTCAACTTCTGCTTGGCCTCGGCCAGTTCGCTGGCGGTGCCGTACGGCCCCATGCGCACGCGATAGACGGTCTTGCCGCTGATCTGCGCCGATTCCACGCGCGCCGACAGGCCCAGCATCGCCAGCTTGGCCTTGGTCGACTCGGCATCGCCGGAGGCGCCGAACGAGCCGGCCTGCAGGATGTAGCGCGCGTTGTCGGGCGCGGCCGCCGCCGCGGCAGTCGCCGGTGCGGTGGTCGCGGCCGGCGTTGCCGTGGTGGCTGCCGGTTTGGCGGCGGCGGGGGCGCTGGCGGCCGCGCTCGGCGTCTCCGGCAGCGGGGTCGGGTTGGCCGCCGTCGCGGTCGGTGCGGTGGCGACCGCGGCCGGAGTGGTGCCGGTGGCGGCCGTGCCTGCAGCGGCCTGCGCCTTGGCCTGGCGAATGGCCTCGGCGCGCGCGCTGGCGGCCAGTTCGGCGTCGGACATCTGCACTTCCTTGCCGGGCAGCAGGGTGTAGAAGTCGTACTGGGTCTGCGCGTCCTTCTTCGCTTCCGGCTTGGTGCTGCCGGCCGCGTTGGCGGCGGGCTTGGGTAGATCCGGGGCCGCATCGACGTCGGCATCGGCCACCGGCGCCGGTTGCGCATCCGGATTGGCGCGCGGGCCGCCCACGCGCAGGAAGTCGCCGTCCTTCTTGAACAGCCCTGGCGCGCCGAGGAACACCACCGCGGCGATCGCCGCGCCGGCGATCAGCCACACCCACCCGGGCGTGCCGTTGCCGCTGTTGCGCCGGGCCTGGGTCTTACCGCGTCGTGCTGCCATTTACCGCTTCTCCACTCACATTTTTTCCGGGGCCGAGACGCCCAGGAGATTCAGACCGTTCGCCAGCACCTGCTGCGCCGCCACCGCCAGGGTCAGCTTGGCGTTGCGTTCGCCGGCGTCGTCCACAAGCACCGGGGTGCCGTGGTACCAGGTGTGGAAGGCCGTCGCCAGTTCGCGCAGGTATTGCGCGATCAGGTGCGGCTCCAGCGCATGCCCCGCATTCTCCACCACTTCCGGGTAGCGCGAGAGTTCCTGCATCAGTTCCAGCGAGGTCGCGTCGCTGAGCCGGTTCAGTTGCGCCTGGCCATCGGCCTGGTCGTAGTCCAGCTTCTTCTCCTGCGCCTGGCGCAGCAGGCTGCACACCCGGGCATGCGCGTACTGCACGTAGAACACCGGGTTGTCGTTGCTCTGTTGGCGCGCCAGGTCGATGTCGAAGGTGAGCTGGGAATCGGGCTTGCGCGCGATCAGGAACCAGCGCGTGGCGTCGCGGCCGGCTTCCTCGATCAGGTCGCGCAGGGTCAGGTAGCTGCCGGCGCGCTTGGACAGCTTCACTTCCTCGCCGCCGCGCATCACCGTGACCATCTGGTGCAGCACGTACTCCGGCCAACCCTTGGGGATGCCCAGGTCCATCGCCTGCAGGCCGGCACGCACGCGCGCCAGCGAGCCGTGGTGGTCGGCGCCCAGTTCGGTGATGGCGCGCACGTAGCCGCGCTGCCACTTGCTCAGGTGGTAGGCCACGTCCGGCACGAAGTAGGTGTAGCTGCCGTCGGACTTGCGCATCACGCGGTCCTTGTCGTCGCCGAAATCGGTGGATTTCAGCCACAGCGCGCCGCCCTCTTCGTAGGTATGCCCGGAGGTGATCAGCTTCTGCACCGCCTCCTCGACCTTGCCGTCGCGGTACAGCGAGCTTTCCAGGAAGTAGATGTCGAAATCCACGCCGAACGCGGCCAGGTCGTGGTTCTGCTCGTTGCGCAGATAGGCCACGGCGAAGCGGCGGATCGCATCGAGGTCCTGCGGATCCTTGGCGCCGGTGACCACATGGCCTTCCAGGTCGACCGCGGCGCCGGCCATGTAGGCGTCGGCCACGTCCTGGATGTAGTCGCCGCGGTAGCCTTCTTCCGGCCAGTCGGGGCTGTCGGGCGTCTTGCCCAAAGCGCGCGCCTGCACCGAGCGCGCCAGGTTCTCGATCTGGTTGCCGCCGTCGTTGTAGTAGAACTCGCGCTTGGCGTTCCAGCCGTTGGCCTCGAGCAGGCGCGCCAGGCAGTCGCCGATGGCCGCGGCGCGGCCGTGGCCGACGTGCAGCGGCCCGGTCGGGTTGGCCGAGACGTACTCCACGCCCACGGTGCGGCCGTTGCCGACCAGGCTGCGGCCGTAGTCCTCGCCCTGCTTGAGCACCGCCAGCACCTCGCGCTGGTAGGCGCCGGGACCGAGATGGAAATTGATGAAGCCGGGGCCGGCGATCTCGACCTTGCTGACGTCGTCGTTGGCCGGCAGCGCGTCCACCAGCTGCTGGGCGAGGGCGCGCGGATTGGTGCGCGCGGCCTTGGCCAGCAGCATCGCCGCGTTGGTGGCGAAGTCGCCGTGCTCGCGGGTCTTGGGCCGCTCGACCACGAAGTCCGGCGGCAGGGTGTCGGCCGGCAGGGTGCCATTGGCGCGCAAGGCTTCGATGCCTTGACCGATCAGGGCGCGGAGTTGGGATTTCACGAGATCTCTGCTTGAAGCGCGGAACCGGCGATTTTACCCGACCCGCCGCCTCCCGGCCCGTCCCGGGTTCAGCCCGACCTCAGCCGCGACGCCGCGACCAGCACGCGCCCGCGCCTGCGCCCTGGCCTGGGCCGGCTGACCGCCCGCGTGGCCTGGAGCCGGCCTTGCCGGGATCTGCGTCCCGCGACATGGCACGCCCAGCCGCCGCCTCGGTTCAGGCCCAGCCGCGCGAGGCCATCGAGACAGGTACGCCGTCGCCGACGATGAAGTGGTCGAGCAGGCGCACGTCGATCAGGTCCAGCGCCTGTTTCAGCCGCTCGGTGACGGCGCGGTCGGCGGGCGATGGTTCCGGGTTTCCGGACGGGTGGTTGTGGCCGATGATCACCGCAGCGGCGTTGAGCGTGAGCGCACGCCGCACCACCTCGCGCGGATGCACCTCTGCGCCGTCCAGCGTGCCCTGGAACAGCTCCTCGAACGCCAGCCAGCGGTGCCGGGTGTCCAGGAACAGCGCGGCGAACACCTCGTACGGCCGCGCCCGCAGGCGTTGCGCGAAGTAGCGGCCGGCGGTGATCGGATTGCTGAGGGTGTCGCCGCGCTGCAGTTCCGCGGCCAGGTGGCGCTGGCCCAGCTCCAGCGCCGCCGACAGCTGGCAGGCGCGCGCCGGGCCCAGCCCGGGCAGGCGAACCAGGTCGCCGGGCGACCGGTCCAGCAGCGTGCGCAACGGCCCGTGCCGCTGCAGCAGGTCGCGCGAGGTGCGCACCGCGTCGCTGCCGGGCAGGCCGGAGCCGAGAAAGATCGCCAGCAGTTCGGCGTCGGAAAGGGCCCGGGGACCGCGTGCCAGCAGCTTTTCCCGGGGACGTTCTTCGCAGGGCCAGTCGGAGATGTGCATATCGCCAGGGTGCCGGCCGACATGGCGCAACGGTATCAGGCCGCCAAAAACCATCGGGTAAGCTAATCGTCCTTGTATGGGTAGGACATTCCCGACGTGACCGCGATTTTCGAGAGGCCCCTGCCGGGGCGACGTGTGCTGTTGTGCGTCGGCGGGGGAATCGCCGCCTACAAGGCGCTGGAACTGGTGCGGCGCCTGCGCGACGCCGGCGCCGAGGTGCAGGTGGCGATGACCGCCGGCGCGCAGCAGTTCGTCACCCCGCTGAGCTTCCAGGCGCTGTCCGGCCATCTCACCCGCACCACGCTGTGGGACAGTGGCGCCGAGCAGGCGATGGGTCACCTGGAACTGGCCCGCTGGGCCGAGCAGGTGGTGGTGGCCCCGGCCACTGCCGACCTGCTGGCGCGCCTGGCGCACGGGCTGGCCGACGACCTGGTGGGCACGCTGTGCCTGGCCAGCACCGCACCGCTCACCGTGTGCCCGGCGATGAACCACCGCATGTGGCTGCACCCGGCCACCCAGGCCAACATCGCCACCCTGCGCGCGCGCGGCGCACAGGTGGTCGGCCCGAACGATGGCCCGCTGGCCGAAGGCGAGTCCGGCCCCGGTCGCCTGGCCGAACCGGAGCAGATCGTCGCCGCGCTCGTTGGGCGCACCGACCAGAGCGCCGCATCGGCCAAGCCGGCCGCGGCTGCCGTCCCGGCGCGTTCCGGCGCTGGCACCGGCACTGCCGCCCTGCGCGGCCTGCGCGTGGTGATCAGTGCCGGCCCCACCTACGAAGACCTGGATCCGGTGCGCTACCTGGGCAACCGCAGCAGCGGCAAGATGGGCTATGCGCTGGCCGCGGCCGCGGTCCGGCAAGGCGCCGAGGTGGTGCTGGTCAGCGGCCCGGTGCATTTGTCTACGCCCGACGGCGTGCAGCGCATCGATGTGCGCTCGGCCGCGCAGATGCGCGAGGCGGTGCTCGGCGCGCTGCCGGCGGACATCTACATTGGCACCGCCGCGGTCGCCGATTACACGCCAAAACAGGTGGCGGCGCAGAAGATCAAGAAGAGCGGCGAGACGCTCACCCTCGAACTGACCCGCACTCCGGACATCCTGGCCGAGGTCGCCGCGCAGACCCAGGCGCTGAAGCTGGTGGTCGGCTTCGCCGCCGAGACCCACGACATCGAGCGCTATGCCCGTGGCAAACTCGCCGACAAGCACCTGGACCTGATCGTGGCCAACCGGGTGGGGGTGGCCGGCAACGGCTTCGAGAGCGACCAGAACGCGGCCACCGCCTATTGGCAGGATGGCGAACGCGACTTCCCGGCGGTCTCCAAGACGCAGCTGGCCGAACAACTGCTGGACCTGATCGCGCAGAGGCTGCACGCATGAGCACTCCCACGCCCTATCCGCTGCAGGTGAAGCTTCTGGATCCGCGCTTCGGCGACAGCTGGCCGCTGCCCGACTACGCCACCGAAGCCAGCGCCGGGCTCGACCTGCGCGCGGCCACCGAGGCGCCGCTGACCCTGGCGCCGGGCGACACCGCGCTGATCCCCAGCGGCCTGTCCATCTACATCGCCGATCCGCAGCTGTGCGCGGTGGTGCTGCCGCGCTCGGGCCTGGGCCACCGCCACGGCATCGTGCTCGGCAACGGCACCGGCCTGATCGACGCCGATTACCAGGGGCCGCTGCTGATCAGCGTCTGGAATCGCGGCCGCGAGGACTTCACCATCGCCCCCGGCGACCGCATCGCGCAGCTGGTGGTGATGCCGGTCGTGCGTGTCGCCCTGCAGGTGGTGGATACTTTCGCCGACAGCGCCAGGGGAACGGGTGGATTCGGCCATACCGGAGTGCGCTGACAGGGGATCGTCTGCATGAGCGAGGCAACACAAGCGCGGCCGGTGCCGCAGGGTTTGCGCAAGGTGGCGCCTCTGCTGACGGTGCTGCTGGTGCTGTTGGTGGTATGGTTCGGCTGGAGTGGGGTCGAGCAATGGCGCGCCGAGCAGGCCGCCACCACCCTGGAGCAGGCGCGCGATGCCGCGGTGACGCAGACCCAGCAGGCGCTGGCGGGCGTGGGCAAACGCCTGTCCGAACGCCTGCAGCAGCCGGCCGTGCAGGCGGCCCTGCGCCGCGGCGACGCCGCGGCCGCCGCCCAGGCGCTGCGTGCGGACTGGGCGCAGGCCGAGGACGCGCAGGTGCTGCCGGCCGACCTGGAGCCGGGCTACACCGATGCGGCGCACTTCGGCTACGGCCGCCTGGCGCTGCTGGAGAAGGCCCTGATGACCGGCAAGCTCGCCAGCGCGGTGATCCGCGACGGCGGCGGCCCGCGGCTGGGCCTGGCCGCGCCGGTCTCGCTGGGCGGCAACGCCGGGGTGGTGTATCTGCGCCTGCCACTGGCGCTGCTGACCGACCCGGTCGCGCAGGCATCGGTGCCGGGCACCGGCTATCTGGCCCTGCGCCAGGGCGGCTACGACGTGATCGCCGCCGGCGACAATGCGCTGCACGATCGCGCCGACGCGATGTCGCGCCCGGTCGGCGACAGCGGCCTGCGCATGGTCGCCTCGCTGCCGGATACCGAAGCCGGTCCGCTGGGGCTGGGCGCACTGCCCTGCCTGCTGGTCGCCGGCCTGTGCCTGGTGCTGGGCGCGCTGTTGTTGCTGGCCGCGCGCGGGCGCCTGCCGCAGCCGCGGGTGCGCCGCGCCGGCCCGGCGGTGGCCGAAGAACACACCCTGCAGCAGAGCCTGCAACGCCAGGAGCCGCCCCCGCCGCCTTCGTCCACCGCCGAGGAGACCGCGCCGGCCAAGCCGGTGCCGGCGTTCACGGTGGCGCCGGAGATCTTCCGCGCCTACGACATCCGCGGCGTGGTCGGCCGCGACCTCAGCCCGCAGGTCGCCGCGCTGATCGGCCAGGCGATCGGCGCGGTGATGCAGGAGCAGGGGCTCAACGAGGTGGTGGTCGGCCGCGATGGCCGCCTGTCCGGGCCGGAGCTGTCGGCCGCACTGATCGAGGGCCTGCGCCGCGCCGGCTGCCACGTCACCGACATCGGCCTGGCGCCGACCCCGGTGGTCTACTTCGCCGCCTACCACCTGCGCGCCGGCAGCTGCGTGGCGGTGACCGGCAGCCACAACCCCGCCGACTACAACGGCTTCAAGATCGTGGTCGGCGGCGAGACCCTGTCCGGCGCCGCCATCGCCGACCTGTACGCGCGGATCAGCGCCGGCCGCCTGCCCACGGCCGAGGAGCCGGGCCGGCTGCAGCAGCGCGATGTCGGCGACGACTACATCCAGCGCATCGCCGACGACGTGCAGCTGGACCGCCCGCTCAAGGTGGTGGCCGATGCCGGCAACGGCGTCGGTGGCGAACTGGCACCGCGCCTGCTGGAAGCGATCGGTGCCGAGGTCGTGCCGCTGTATTGCGACGTCGACGGCACCTTCCCCAACCACCATCCCGATCCCAGCGAGCCGCACAACCTCGAGGATCTGGTGCAGACGGTGCGGCGCTTCGACGCCGACCTCGGCGTGGCCTTCGACGGCGACGCCGACCGCCTCGGCGTGGTCACCAAGGAAGGCACGGTGATCTACCCGGACCGCCTGCTGATGCTGTTCGCCGCCGACGTGCTGCAACGCAATCCCGGCGCGCTGGTGATCTACGACGTCAAGTGCACCGGCAAGCTGTCCGACTACGTGCTGCGCAACGGCGGCAGCCCGCTGGTCTGGAAGACCGGGCATTCGCTGATCAAGGCGAAGATGCGCGAGACCGATGCCGAACTGGCCGGCGAGATGAGCGGCCACTTCTTCTTCAAGGAGCGCTGGTACGGCTTCGACGACGGCCTGTACGCGGCGGCGCGGTTGCTGGAGATCCTGGCCCAGCGCGAGGAATCGCCGTCGGAAGTGCTGGCCGAACTGCCCGACAGCGTGGCCACGCCGGAGATCAAGCTGCCGGTGGACGGGCAGGACGCGCATGCGCTGGTCGCCGAGCTGGTCGCCCAGGCGCAGCAGGAGGGCTCGCCGTTCGCCGGCGCGCGGCTGCTGACCATCGACGGGCTGCGCGCCGACTTCCCGGATGGCTGGGGCCTGGTGCGCGCCTCCAACACCACGCCGGTGCTGGTGCTGCGCTTCGAAGCCGACAACGCGGCGGCGCTGGAGCGGATCAAGGCGCTGTTCCGCGCGCAGCTGCAGGCCATGCTGCCGGGCCTGGCGCCGACCTTCTGAGGCGGCGTCGCGCGCCCGGCCTGGTCCGGGCGCCGGCGTGTGCGACGGCTCAGCCGCCGGCGGTGGTCGCGGACTGTGCCGGGCCGTTGCCCCGGGCCGCGCGATAGCGCTGCAGCACGTCCTCGATTTCCTGATCCAGGCCGAGCCGCTGCTGTTCGAAGTTCTTCTGCATGCGCAGTTGCCACAGCAGGGCGCGGTGCCGCTGCTGCACGTCGTCGGCGGTCTTGGCCGGCACGCTCTGCCCGGCCAGCTCGCGCGCGCCGGCACCGGACAGCAGGCCGATCAGGCCCTGGCGCAGGCTCTCCACGTTGTAGCGCGCGGTCTGGATGTTGTTGTCGACGATGCCGATGCGCTCGGCGAACACCCGGCGCAGTTCGTCCTCGGTCTGGTACGACAGCAGCATCGCCTGGTCGGTGCGCTTGCGCGTCTCCAGCGCGGCCTGGTCGGCGCGCTGCTGCGCGGCGTCGGCGGCGGCCGCGGCGCGTTCCTCGGCGTTCAGCGCACGCCCCACCTCGGCGCTGCGCATGCCGCTGGTGGCGTTGAACTCGTCGCGCGCCTGGTTCACCGCTTCCGGCGGCAACGCATCGCTGCAGGTACGTTGGCCGCCCTGGTTCCAGCAGTACAGCTTCTTGGACGGCGCCGACGCCTGTTGCGCGGCGGCCGGCAAGGCGAGCAGCGCCAACAGCGCCGGCAGGACGCGAGTGCGTGGTCGGATCGGCATCGTGGCAGCCCCCTGCTGTCAGCCAGACGAAGCGCAGCCGTAGCGGGCCCGGTAGGCCAGCAGCGGTTCGCGGAAGCCGACAAGGTCTGCGTTTCCGTCGATGAATGCAAGCAGGTCGCCCAGATGCGCGACCGAGACCACAGGAACGCCGGCCTCGGCGGCCACCGCCTGCGCCGCCGAGCGGCGGTCGTCCTCGGCGGCGATCTCCTGGCGGTCCAGCGCGACCAGGATCGCGGCCGGTTCGCCGCCGGCGGCGCGGATGATGCCCAGCGCCTCGCGGATCGCGGTGCCGGCGGTGATCACGTCGTCCACGATCAGCACCCGGCGGCCGGCCAGCGGCGCGCCGATCAGGCTGCCGCCTTCGCCGTGCGCCTTGGCTTCCTTGCGGTTGAACGCCAGCGGCAAATCGCGCCCGCGCCGCGCGTACTCGCAGGCCACCGCCGTCGCCAGCGGAATGCCCTTGTAGGCCGGGCCGAACAACAGGTCGAAGTCGAGCCCGGCGGCGTCGGCCGCATCGGCGTAGCACGCCGCCAGCCGCGCCATGCTGGCGCCGGAGTCGAAGCGGCCGGCGTTGAAGAAATACGGACTGAGGCGCCCGGACTTCAGCGTGAACTCGCCGAAGCGCAGCGCCTCCGCGTCCAGGGCCAGTTGCAGGAAACGGTGCCGGTAGTCGGTCATTGGGGGGGCCGGGAATGGGGAAACGGGAATAGGGAATCGATAAAGCGTACCCCAGCAGGACCGCGAAGACGGAACAACCGCTATGCTTTTCACCATTCCCTATTCCCCTTTCCCCATTCCCGGCTCTTCCATGCGCATCATCAGCTTCAACGCCAACGGCCTGCGGTCGGCCGCCACCAAGGGCTTTTTCGAGTGGTTCGCCATCCAGCAGGCGGATGTGCTGTGCGTGCAGGAGACCAAGGCGCAGGAGCATCAGCTGGCCGGGCCGGCGTTCCTGCCGGATGGCTACCGGGTCTGGTTCCGCGACGCCAGTACCAAGAAGGGCTACAGCGGCGTGGCCATCTACAGCAAGCGCGAGCCGGACGAGGTGCGGACCGCGCTGGGCTGGCCCGAGTTCGACGAGGAGGGCCGCTACATCGAGGCGCGCTTCGGCAACCTGAGCGTGGTGTCCTTCTACATTCCCTCCGGATCCTCAGGCGAGCTGCGCCAGGGCTACAAGTTCCAGGTCATGGACTGGCTGCGGCCGATCCTGGTGGAGTGGCTGCACAGCGGCCGCGACTACGTGCTGTGCGGCGACTGGAACATCGTGCGCTCGGCGCTGGACATCAAGAACTGGAAGTCGAACCAGAAGAACTCCGGCTGCCTGCCGGCCGAGCGCGACTGGCTCAACGGCCTGTGCGCCGACCGCGCCGACGAGGCCGACCCGGCCAGCGGCCGCGGCTGGGTCGACGCCTACCGCGCGCTGCATCCGGACGGCCAGGACTACACCTGGTGGAGCAACCGCGGCGCGGCGCGCGCCAACGACGTCGGTTGGCGCATCGACTACCAGTTCGTCACCCCGACCCTGCGCGAGCGCCTGCAGGGCTGTTCGATCTATACCGCGCAGCGCTTCTCCGACCACGCGCCGTTCACGGTGGACTACCGCACGTGATCGGAGCACTGGGCGCTTGGTGGCGGTCGCTGGACGTATACGCCAACCCGCGGGTGCGGGCGATGCTGTTTCTGGGATTTTCCTCGGGGCTGCCGTTCGCATTGGTGCTGACCACGCTGTCGGCGCGTCTGCGCCAGGCCGGCATCGACCGGACCACCATCGGCTACTTCAGTCTGGTCGGGCTGGCGTACTCGTTGAAGTACTTCTGGTCGCCGATCGTGGACCGTCTGCCGATCCCGGTTCTCTCGCGACTTGGTCGGCGGCGTAGCTGGATGCTGGTTGCACAGATCGGCGTCGTTGCCGGCCTGGTCGCACTCGCGCTGGCCAATCCCGCGCTGGACGCGCGCGCGGTGGCATTGCTTGCCGTCTGCACTGCTTTCGCCGCGGCAACCCAGGACATTGTCGTGGACGCCTATCGAATCGAGGCGGCTCAGGCCGATACGCAAGGCGCGATGGTCGCCGCCTATCAGGCTGGCTACCAGTTGGCGCTGATCTGTACCGGCGCCGGTGCACTGACCTTGGCGGCAGAACTGGGCTGGAAGGCGTCCTACCTGATCATGGCGGTCTGCGGATTGGTCGGTCTTGTCACGACGCTCTGCATTGCCGAACCCATGACGGGCACCAGCGGTCCAATACGTCCGATCGAACCCATGGTGGAGGCGTTCCGCACGCGCGCGCAGCGTTGGCCGGCGTGGATCAGAGCGACGGTTGCTTGGTGCATCGGTGCCGTGATCTGCCCGTTCGTCGACTTCTTCGCGCGGATGGGCTGGAAGGTGGGCATCTTGTCCCTTTCCCTGGTGATCACCTACCGACTCAACTACACCACGATGGGCGTTGCGGCCAATACGTTCTATCTGGACATGGGGTTTACGCTGGAACAGATCGCATTGGTCTCCAAAGTCTATGGGATCCTCATGACGATCGTCGGCGCTTTTCTGGCAGGCATCCTGGTCCGTCGTTACGGCATAGCGCGGACGTTGCTGATCGGATTGGTCCTGCTCAGTGGCGCCAACCTGATCTACGCGCATATCGCCAGCATCCACCCTGGGATCGCCTGGCTGGCGACTGCGATCAGCGCCGACAACGTGGCCAACGGTATCGCCGGGACGGCCTTCATCGCTTACATGTCATCGCTGACCAGTCCGAACTACACGGCGACGCAATACGCTCTGTTCGGAACCCTGTGGAGCCTTCCCGCCAAGTCGATCGCCAGTCAATGGGGCAAGATCGTGGACGCCTGGGGCTATCCTCCGTTCTTTGTCTATACCGCTGCGATTGGCATCCTTGCGTTACCGATGATCATCTGGCTCATCTGGCGTGAGCCACGAATGAGGGAAGAGGAGGGCGTGCAGAAAACACCCTGACCGCTGGGTTTCTCGGCCATAGCAGCCGCGTGTGTACGAGGCGCGCATCCGCAACTCCCTCACAGCCATTGCCGTCCAGCGATTGAAAGGCCGTCCCCGGACGGGGATGATGGGCAACGGCGCACGCGTGCGCCGCCGCCCGGGAGTCCGCATGAGCGACCTTGTGTTGCGCGATATCGACCCGTTCCTGCTCGAACGCATCCGCCGCATCGCTGTCGCCCGCGGCTGGACCCAGCGCCAGGCAGTGCTGGCGCTGATCGAGCAGGGCCTGTTCTCCAGCGAGCACGACGTGCGCAGCGGGTTCGAGCACCGCGAGGTGGATGCGCTCTCGGAGGCGATCGCGGCCTTGCGCGCGCTGCCGGCCGGCAGCGGCTTCTGAATCCCGACGCCTCGCTTACGCGGGGTGGATCGCGCCGAGGATGCGCGGTCCGCGCGCGCCGCTGACCGACGGCAGGTTGCCCGGCAGCCCGGCCAGGGTCTGCCGGGCCAGCCATGCGAAGCCCATCGCTTCGATGTAGTCCGGGTCCAGGCCGTGCGCCTGGGTCGACTGCACCTGCACCCCCGGCAGCCGCGCCTGCAGCCGCGCCAGCAACAGCGGGTTGTGCACGCCGCCGCCGCACACCAGCAACTGCCGGGTCGCCGGCTGCTGCGCCAGCAGCGCGTCGGCGACGGTGGACGCGGTCAGTTCCAGCAGCGTCGCCTGCACCGCGGCCGGCGCAGGCGCCGGGGTGTCCAGGCAGGCCTCCAGCCAGCGCAGGTGGAACTGCTCGCGCCCGGTGCTCTTGGGCGGCGGCAGCGCGAACCACGGATCGGCCAGCAGGCGCTGCAACAGGTCGGCGTCGACCGCGCCGCTGGCGGCGAACGCGCCGCCCGCATCGTAGGGCTGGCCGCGATGGCGCTGGCACCAGGCATCGAGCAGCGCGTTGGCCGGGCCGGTGTCGAACCCGCGCACCGCGCCGTGCGCCGGCAGCAAGGTCAGGTTGCCGATGCCGCCGAGGTTGAGCACGGCCCGGTCCTCGTGCGCCGCCCCCAGCATCGCCGCATGGAAGGCCGGCATCAGCGGTGCGCCATGGCCGCCGGCGGCGACGTCGCGGCGGCGGAAGTCGCAGACCGTGGCGATGCCGGTCAGTTCGGCGATGCGGTTGCCGTCGCCGAGCTGCCAGGTGAAGGCGGGGTCGGCCAGCGGGCGATGGCGCACGGTCTGCCCGTGCGACCCGATCGCGCGCACTGCGGCCGGCGCCACCCCGGCGTCGTCGAGCAGGCGCAGCGCCGCCTCGGCGAAGGCGGTCGCGACCTCGGCATCGAGCTGGCCCAGTGCGTCCAGCGAGGTCATGTCGCCGCCTTCGCCCAGCGCGATCAGCGCCGCGCGCTGCTGCGGTGCCCAGGCATAGGTGCGGCCCAACTGCAGCTGCGGGTTGCCGTCGTGGCCGAAGCGCACCAGCGCGGCATCGATGCCGTCGGCGCTGGTGCCGGACATCAGGCCCAGGAACAGGGCGTCGTCGGGAACGGCGGAAGGCGAGGGCATGCAAGACACCAGGCGGCGGTCGGCGCCGCAGCGTGGGCCAGGCGCCGCCGCCCGTCAATGCGCGGCGCGGCGGAACCGGCTGCCGGTGCTCAGCCGGCGTCGTGCGACGTGGCGGCCTTGGACGAGGCGACGACCTTCTTCTTCTTCGCCCCCGGCTCGCCGGCATCGGCGTAGATCAGCTTTTCCACGCGCTGGATGCGCGCCAGCGCCGGCGAGGTCTGCGCACGGAACGCGGCCAGTTCGGCGCCGGCCAGCGGGGTCGGCGGCGGCATCGTCACCGAGGCCGGATTGCGCTGCACCCCGTCCACGCGGAATTCGTAGTGCAGGTGCGGACCGGTGGCCATGCCGGTCATGCCGACGTAGCCGATCACCGTGCCCTGGTTGATGCGCTGGCCGGCCTTGATGCCGCCGAAGCGCGACATGTGTCCGTATAGCGTGCTGTAGCCCTTGCCGTGATCCAGGATTACCACGTTGCCGTAGCCGCGCTGGGTGCCCACGAACTGCACCCGCGCATCGCCGGCGGCCATGATCGGCGTGCCGGTCGGCGCTGCGTAGTCGATGCCCTTGTGCATGCGCATGGTGCCCAGCACCGGGTGCTTGCGCGCGCCGAAGGTGGAGCTGATGCGGCTGTAGGACACCGGCATGCGGATGAAGCTCTTCTTCAGCGGCCGCCCGGTCACGTCGAAATATTCGGCCGGCTTGCCGCCGCGCTCGAAGCGGAAGCCGCTGTAGGTCTTGCCGCGGGTGGTGAAGGTCGCCGCCAGGATCTTGCTGGTGTCGATGCGTTCGCCTTCGCGCCAGGTCTCGTCCATGACCACGCTGAAGCGGTCGCCCGGCTGCAGGTCCTTGTCGAAGTCGATGTCGTACTTGAAGATCTCGTCGGTCATCGTCGCGATCGCCGACGGCGACAGCCCGGCCTTGCGCGCGGCCACGTACAGCGAGCTGGTGATCTCGCCGCTGGTGACCACGGTGCGTGTGCTGGTCTCGCGTTCGATCACCTTTTCCTTGATGTCGTCGTCCAGCAGCGACAGTTCCACCCGGTGGGTGGCATCGCGGTCGAAGCGCAGGGCGCGCAGGTCGCCCGTCGTCGCCAGGTCGAAGCCGATTTCCGCGCCCGGGCGCAGCTTGGTCAGCGCGTCGTGGGTGCCCGGATGGTCCAGCACCCGCTGCATCACCGTGGCGGGGAGGCCGAGCTTCTCGAACACCGAGCCCAGGGTCTGCCCGGATTCGATCCGCACCACCTGCCAGTTGTCGGTGATCGCCGCCTGCTGTTGCTGCGCCAGCGAGATCGGCGGCAACGGCAGCGCCAGCGTCGCCTGCGTGGTCTGCAGCGGCACGTCGATGGCGTTGGAAAAGCCCGGGACGATCGTGGCGACCATCGCACCGATGGTGGCGAACAGGCTGGCGTGGATCCAGTGGCGGCGCGTCCAGCGGCCGGCGGGAAGATGTTCCTTCAACTTGCGATGCAGCGCAGTGTCGTGGAGAACGTGAAGGCGTTGCTGGAACCGCTGCCGGCGCGCGCGTTCCTGATCACTGTTGGGCATCAAGGCTTCCTCACGAGCCCGAAGCGCGAGCTCAAAACTCGGCTACCATAAACATCGTTCCACAGCGCGTCAAACCATTGAGCCGGCTCGAATTTTCACCTGGCTGCACGGTTAACTCGCTCTTAACGCCATTCACGTTTGTTGAAGCCACTCGCCGGAGTTCCTGTTTTGTCCACGATCGAAGAGTCCCTTGTCCTGATCGGCCGCGGTGCCGACGAAATCCTCAAGCGTGAAGAACTGGAGGCCCGCCTGCGCAGCGGCCGCCCGCTGCGGATCAAGGCCGGCTTCGATCCCACCGCGCCGGACCTGCACATCGGCCACACCGTGCTGTTGAACAAGATGCGCCAGTTCCAGGACCTGGGGCACCAGGTGATCTTCCTGATCGGCGACTTCACCGGGATGATCGGCGACCCCACCGGCAAGAACGTCACCCGCAAGCCGCTGACCCGCGAGGACGTGCTGGCCAACGCCCGCACCTACGAGGAGCAGGTGTTCAAGGTGCTGGACCGGGAGCGCACCGAGGTCCGCTTCAACTCCGAATGGTTCGGGCAGATGAGCGCGGCCGACATGATCCGCCTGGCCGGCCAGCACACCGTGGCGCGCATGCTCGAGCGCGACGACTTCGCCAAGCGCTACGCGGCGCAGCAGTCCATCGCCATCCACGAGTTCCTGTACCCGCTGGTGCAGGGCTACGACTCGGTGGCGCTGAAGGCCGACGTCGAACTGGGCGGCACCGACCAGAAGTTCAACCTGCTGATGGGCCGCGGTCTGCAGGAGCACTACGGGCAGCCGGCGCAGATCGTGCTGACCATGCCGCTGCTGGAGGGCCTGGACGGGGTCAACAAGATGTCCAAGTCGCTGGGCAACTACATCGGCATCAGCGAACCGGCGATCGACATCGTCACCAAGACCATGAAGATCGGCGACGAGCTGATGTGGCGCTGGATCGAACTGCTGTCCTTCGATATCGGCGTGAACGAAGCGCAGGCGCTGCGCCAGCAGGTGCAGGCCGGCAGCCTGCATCCGCGCGAGGTGAAGCTGCGCCTGGCACGCGAATTGACCACCCGCTTCCACGATGCCGCCGCCGCCGAGCAGGCCATCGTCGGCTGGCACGCCGTGGTGACCGGGCAGGGCGACACCAGTGCCTTGCCGCTGCAGCAGGTCGCCGTGCCGGCGGAAGGCCTGCGGATCGCTGCGCTGCTGACCGCTGCGGGGCTGACCGCCAGCAACTCCGAGGCAAGCCGCAAGCTCAAGGAGCGGGCGGTGCGCGTGGCTGGCGAGGTGGTCGAGGATCCGCAGCAGAGCTTCGCGCCGGGCTTCGAAGGCGTGCTGCAGGTCGGCAAGCGGACGTTTGCCCGGGTGCAGCTCATCGCGGCATGAGATCGTCCGCCCGGTTGCCGCGCAGGCAATCGGGCGACGGTGGTGCGGCTCTGCCTGCGCTCTGTATATAGGGAGTGGCGCGCACGCGAAGCAGCGTCCACCGAATAGCGTGTGCGGTAAGGCAGGTGGGGCTGACAGGGCCCCCGCGACGGGAGAGTGAAAAAAGTTTTCACACCCTCTTCCCAAGAGCCCGTTTTGGGGCCATACTTTCCCTCCCTCGACGCAACGCCTTCACGGCAACGCGCCAAGGGCGTCAAAAACCTCTTCAAAAAGGTGTTGACGAAGTGAAAAAGCCGGCTAATATGGCCGGCTCGCTTCGAGGAAAAGCCTTCGGGTTTGGACGAAGAAGTGGCGTCAACCACCTGATCAAAAAGGTGTTGACGGCAAGAAAAAAGCCGCTATGATGGGCGGCTCGGTTCGACGAAAAGCCCTCGGGT
>NZ_NSGT01000024.1:0-97035 GCF_009192905.1 Xanthomonas sp. LMG 12459 | reverse complement strand
ACTCCCCACTCCCGAATCCCCCGCCGGCCACCGCCAATCGATGCACCTGAAACCGTCCGCCGGCGTTGCATCCACGGTATCCCGGCATCCTATTGCGGCGCACCAAAGCGCGAAGCCATCTGGCATAGTGACCGGCCCGTTGGCCATCGCTCCCTCGCCGCAATGTCGCCCAAGAAGACCTCGTTTCCGAAGCAGGATATCCGCGTGCTGCTGCTCGAAGGCATCAGCCAGACCGCCGTCGACGTGTTCCGCGCGGCCGGCTACTCGCAGATCGAACTGCACGCCAAGTCGCTGCCGGAAGACGAGCTCAAGCAGCGCATCGCCGAGGCGCACATCGTCGGCATCCGCTCGCGCACTCAGCTCAGCGCCGAGGTGCTGGCCCACGCCAAGCGCCTGATCGCGGTCGGCTGCTTCTGCATCGGCACCAACCAGGTCGACCTGGACGCCGCGGAACTGGCCGGCATCCCGGTGTTCAATGCGCCCTACTCCAACACCCGCAGCGTCGCCGAGCTGGTGATCGCCGAGGCCATCCTGCTGTTGCGCGGCATTCCGCAGAAGAACGCCGAATGCCACCGCGGCGGCTGGTCGAAGTCGGCCGCCGGCAGCCACGAGACGCGCGGCAAGGTGCTGGGCATCGTCGGCTACGGGCATATCGGCACCCAGGTCGGCGTGCTGGCCGAGGCGCTGGGCATGCAGGTGATCTTCCACGACATCGAGACCAAGCTGTCGCTGGGCAACGCCCGCACCGCCACCGACCTGGACGACCTGCTGGCCCGCTCGGATGTGGTCACCCTGCACGTGCCGGAAACCGCGGCCACCCGCGACATGATCGGCGCCACGCAGCTGGCGCAGATGAAGCCGGGTGCGCACCTGATCAACGCCTCGCGCGGCACGGTGATCGACATCGATGCCCTGGACGCGGCGCTGCGCAGCGGCCACATCGGCGGCGCTGCGGTGGACGTGTTCCCGATCGAACCCAAGGGCAACGGCGACCTGTTCGAATCGCCGCTGGCCGCGCACGACAACGTGATCCTGACCCCGCACGTCGGCGGCAGCACGCTGGAAGCGCAGGACAACATCGGCGTGGAAGTGGCGGCCAAGCTGGTGCGCTACAGCGACAACGGCAGCACCCTGTCGGCGGTGAACTTCCCCGAGGTGACCCTGCCCGAGCACGCCGAGAGCCTGCGCCTGCTGCACATCCACCGCAACGTGCCGGGCGTGCTGTCGCAGATCAACGAACTGTTCTCGCGCCACAACGTCAACATCGACGGCCAGTTTCTGCGCACCGACCCCAAGGTCGGCTACGTGGTGATCGACGTCGGCGCCAGCGAGGAGCAAGCGGCGGTGCTGAAGGAGGAGCTGGCGCAAGTGGCGGGGACGTTGCGGACGCGCATTCTTTACTAGCGGGGATTGGGGATTGGGGATTCGTGGGTGCGCTGCGCGCCCGGACCCTCACCCCAACCCCTCTCCCGGAGGGAGAGGGGCTCAGCCATCCGACCGGAGCCGGCTTCTCCCTTCTCCCCTCGGGAGAAGGTGCCCCGAAGGGGCGGATGAGGGTACGGGCGCAGCCTCGTGCAGCTGAAACACCGCATGCGCTGCGCGCCCGGACCCTCACCCCAACCCCTCTCCCGGGGGGAGAGGGGCTGATGCGCTGCGCTGCAACCACTTCTGCGCCATGCGCCGCAGCGACGGATCCAGGTCCGCTTCATCCAGCAGTTCGGCGATCGGGCGCCAGGCCAGGGCCAGCGACTCGGCGCTGACCGCGAAGGCTTCGTCCGCGCCGGCGCGGACCACGTAGCGTGCGTCGTAATGCCAGTGCCCCGGCACCTCGCCGCGGGCGGGAATCCAGTGCCGGTCCAGGTCGAAGATCGCGCCATCCTCCAGCGCCAGGCCGGGCAGCCCGGATTCCTCCTCGGCCTCCTTCAAGGCCACCCGCGACAGATCGCGGTCGCCGTCGGCGTGGCCGCCCAGTTGCAGCCAGCGCTGCAGCTTGCGGTGATGGGTCAGCAAGGTGCGCGTGCCGTCGGCGCTGACCAGCCAGGCCGAGCCGGTGAAATGGCCGTCCAGGCGGGCGCGCACGAACGGATCGGCGGCATCGTCGAGCAAGGCCAGGAACTGCGCGGCGACCTCGGCCTGATCCGGACACTGCCGGGCATGGGCCTGCAACTGCTGGCGTAGGGACGACTCCGGCATCGGCGTTCTCGCGTTCGGGGGCGGCCATTATCGCCGTCCACGGTGCAGCGCGGCTTGTGGCGGCCGGCCGGCTTTGGCATGGTACGACGCTTGCGTCGCCCGCTGCGGGCCCGGCGCTTCGCCATTGCCGGGGCCGCTTGCCCCGTACCGCCACCTGGGGATGCACCGAATGCTCAAGTCTTTGCTGAGGGTCAAGCCGATCGAACCGGCCGGTCACGTCGATGCCGGCGAACCGTTCGAAGGCAGTCTGGAGGGCGAAGCCACCCTCAAACGCACCCTCACCGCCAGACACCTGATCCTGCTCGGCATCGGCGCGGTGATCGGCGCCGGCATCTTCGTGCTCACCGGCCAGGCCGCGGCCAATCACGCCGGCCCCGCGGTGATGCTCTCGTTCGTGTTCGCCGGCCTGGCCTGCGCCTTCGCCGGCCTGTGCTACGCCGAGTTCGCGGCGATGCTGCCGGTCTCGGGCAGCGCCTACTCGTATTCCTACGCCACGCTCGGCGAAGGCGTGGCCTGGTTCATCGGCTGGTGCCTGGTGCTGGAATACCTGTTCGCCGGCTCCAGCGTCGCGGTGGGCTGGTCGGCCTATCTGATCAGCTTCGTCACCGGCACCCTCGGCCTGCCCTTCCCCGCGGAACTGGCCAGCGCGCCGCTGACCTGGACGGGCCACGCCTTCGTCGCCTCGGGCAACCTCGTCAACCTGCCGGCGGTGCTGATCGTGGCCGCGGTCAGCACGCTGTGCTATGTGGGCGTCACCCAGTCGGCCTTCGTCAACGCCATCGTGGTGGCGATCAAGGTGCTGGTGATCTGCCTGTTCGTCGGCGTCGGCCTCTTCTACATCAACCCGGACAACTGGCATCCGTTCATCCCCGAGAACACCGGCCCGGGCGAGTTCGGCTGGAGCGGCATCTTCCGTGCGGCCTCCATCGTGTTCTTCTCCTACATCGGCTTCGATGCGGTCTCCACCTCGGCCGGCGAGACCAAGGACCCGCAGAAGAACATGCCGATCGGCATCCTGGTGTCGCTGGCCATCTGCACCATCATCTACATCATCGTCTGCGCGGTGCTGACCGGCCTGCTGCCCTATACCCAGCTGGGCACCGCCAAGCCGGTGGCCACCGCGCTGGAGCACTACCCGCAACTGGCCTGGCTGAAGACCTTCGTCGAGATCGGCGCCATCGCCGGCCTGTCCTCGGTGGTGCTGGTGATGCTGATGGCGCAGCCGCGCATCTTCTACACCATGGCCCGCGACGGCCTGCTGCCGAAGCTGTTCGGCAAGGTCCATCGCCGCTTCCACACGCCCTACGTCGGCACGGTGGTGGTCGGCGTGCTGGCGGCGCTGCTGGCCGGGCTGATCCCGCTGGACGTGCTCGGCGAACTGGTGTCGATGGGCACCCTGCTGGCCTTCGCCACGGTCTGCGTCGGCGTGATGGTGCTGCGCTTCACCCGTCCGGATCTGCCGCGCCCGTTCCGGGTGCCGCTGTTCTGGGCGGTGTGCCCACTGGGCGCGCTGTTCTGCGTGGGCCTGTTCTTCCAGGCATTCCAGGAACACTGGAAGGTGTTCGTCGGCTGGACCCTGATCGGCCTGTGCATCTACTTCTTCTACGGCATCCGCAACAGCCGCCTGGCCGCCAAGGCCTGATCCGCTCCCCCGAAGACCGGCGTCCGCGCCGGTCTTCGCGTTCGCACCCTCTTCCTCGCACGCCGCGCCCGGCTGGAACCGCTCGATGCTCAAACAACTCTTGGCCACCAAACACCCCCATGCCAGCCACGAGGACGCCGGCGGGCTGGGCCTGCAACGCGCGCTCGGCCCCTGGGGCCTGACCGCGCTGGGCATCGGCGCGGTGATCGGCGGCGGCATCTTCGTCATCACCGGGCAGGCCGCGGCCAACCACGCCGGGCCGGCGATCATGCTCTCGTTCGTGCTGGCCGCGGTGTGCTGCGCGTTCTGCGCGCTGGCCTACGCCGAGTTCGCGGCGATGGTGCCGGTCTCCGGCAGCGCCTACACCTACACCTACGCCACCTTCGGCGAACTGGCGGCCTGGTTCATCGGCTGGATGCTGGTGCTGGAGTACGGCGTGTCGGCCTCGGCAGTGGCGGTCAGCTGGACCGGCTATTTCCTCAGCCTGCTCGACCATTTCGACATCCATCTGCCCGCGGCACTGGTCAACGCGCCGCTGGACGGCAAGCTGCAGCCCACCGGCGCGATCGCCAACCTGCCCGCCGCCGGCATCGTGCTGCTGCTGACCTGGCTGTGCTACGTCGGCATCCGCAAGTCCTCGGCGATGAACATGGCGATGGTGGTGCTGAAGAGCGGCCTGATCGTGCTGGTCATCGCCGCCGGCTGGAAATACGTGGACCCGGCCAACTGGCACCCGTTCATCCCGGCCAACGAAGGCCCGGGCAAGTACGGCATGGATGGCGTGCTGCGTGGCGCGGCGATGGTGTTCTTCGCCTACATCGGCTTCGAGGCGGTGTCGGTGGCGGCGCAGGAATCGCACCGGCCGCAGCGCGACCTGCCGATCGGCATGATCCTGTCGCTGGTGATCTGCACCGTGCTGTACATCGCCATGGCCGCGGTGATGACCGGGCTGGTGCCGTTCGCGCAACTGGGCACCGACGAGCCGGTGGTGACCGCGGTCGCCGCGCATCCGCAACTGGGCTGGCTGCGCGTGGTGGTGGAGGTCGGCGCGCTGATCGGCCTGTCCTCGGTGGTGCTGGTGATGATCATCGGCCAACCGCGCATCTTCATGATCATCGCCCGCGACGGCCTGCTGCCGCCGGTGTTCACCAAGATCCACCCGACCTACCGCACCCCGCACGTCAACACGGTGATCACCGGCATCGGCATCGCCCTGCTGGCGGCGCTGTTCCCGCTGGACGTGCTGGGCGAACTGACCTCGATGGGCACCCTGATCGCCTTTGCCGCGGTCTGCGCCGGCGTGCTGATCCTGCGCCGCACCCAGCCGGACCTGCCGCGCCCGTTCCGCATCCCCTTCGCCTGGCCGATCTGCATCGCCGGCGTGCTCAGCTGCCTGGCGCTGCTGTCGGCGATGACCGCGCACAATTGGATGCTGATGGCCGGCTGGACGGTGATCGGCCTGGCGATCTACTTCGGCTACGGCTACCGCCACAGCCGCCTGCGCGGCAGCCAAGGCTGAGCGCAGAGCCCCTTTCCCATCGGGAGAGGGGTTGGGGTGAAGGTACGGACGCGAAGCGCTGCACCCCGCTGGCGACACGTGGCTTCGCCCGCACCCTCATCCGCCGCTGCGGGGCACCTTCTCCCGCAAAAGGGGGCCATGGTCCCGACGGGAGAAGGGAAAAGTCAGAGCCTCTCTCCCTCCGGGAGAGGGGTTGGGGTGAGGGTTCGGCGCGCGAAGTGCTGCACCCAGCTGGCGACACGTGGCTTCGCCCGTACCCTCATCCGCCCCTGCGGGGCACCTTCTCCCAGTGGGAGAAGGAAAAAAGCCGTAGCCCCTCTCCCTCCGGGAGAGGGGTTGGGGTGAGGGTCCGACCGCTAGTGATCCCTCTAGAGACGGGTCGGCGTGAGGGTACGGCATGAGCAGATGCGCTTGGATCCAGCCACCTGTCATCCCAATCCAACCCCCAAGCCCTACACTACGTGCATGAACGCACTGCCCTACGATTCCGAGCGCCTGCGCACGCTGGCGCACCTGCTGATCGACAACATCCGCGAGCTCTCGCAGGCCGGCTGGACGCCCGCCACCAGCAGCAACTTCTCGCACCGCCTGGACGATCGCCACGCCGCGATCACCGTCTCCGGTCGCGACAAGGGCCGGCTGGTGGAGGACGACATCATGGTGGTGGACTTCGACGGCCAGGCCGTCGGCCGGCCGCTGCGCCCGTCCGCCGAGACCCTGCTGCACACCCAGCTGTACCAGCGCTTCCCCGAGGTCGGCTGCATTCTGCACACGCACTCGCCGGTGCAGACCATCGCCTCGCGCCTGTACGCCCCGCAGGGCCATATCCGTCTGGAAGGCTACGAGCTGCTGAAGGCGCTGCACGGCAACCAGACCCACGAGACCGCGGTGGACCTGCCGGTGTTCGCCAACACCCAGGACATGACCGTGCTGGCCGCGCAGGTCGACGCCCTGCTCGATCGCACGCCGCTGTGGGGCTACCTGATAGACGGCCACGGCCTGTACGCCTGGGGCCGCGACATGGCCGAAGCGCGCCGCCACCTCGAAGCCTTCGAGTTCCTGCTGCACTGCGAGCTGGAGCTGCGCAAACTGCGCGCCGCCGGCTGATCCGCCGCGGCGCGACAGCGTTCCAGCGCCGCAACGGCCGCCAGCCGCGCACCTGCTACCCTTTTCGTCCCCACTCCGCTTTCGCCCGCCGCCATGAGCCGACTCCGCATCTTCGCCGACACCACTCCCGACGCGCCGCTGTTCGACAGCCGCGATGGCGACGCGATCGCCGCCGAACTGCGCAAGATCGGCGTCACCTTCGAGCGCTGGCAGGCCAACCAGCCGATCGAGCCCGGCGCCTCGCCGGACGCGGTCATGGCCGCCTACAAAGCCGATATCGACCGCCTGGTCGCCGCCAACGGCTTCAAGACCGTGGACGTGGTCAGCATCGCCCCGGACAACCCGCAGCGCGAAGAGATGCGCAAGAAGTTCCTCGACGAGCACTTCCACAAGGAAGACGAGGTGCGCTTCTTCGTCGCCGGCTCCGGCCTGTTCACCCTGCACGTGGACGGCAAGGTCTACGAGATCGAGTGCGTGCAGAACGACCTGATCGCCGTGCCCGACGGCACCCACCACTGGTTCGACATGGGGCCGGAGCCGCGCTTCGTCGCGATCCGTTTCTTCACCGAGCCGGATGGCTGGGTCGGCCACTTCACCGGCACCGACATCGCTCAGCGCTTCCCGCGCTACGAGGCGAAGCTGCGCGGCGAGGCGCACTGAGCGATGACCGATCCGCGCGTCGTACTCACCGACATCGAAGGCACCACCAGCAGCATCTCCTTCGTCAAGGACGTGCTGTTCCCCTATGCGCGCCGCGCCCTGCCCGGCTTCGTGCGCGAGCACGGCCAGCAGCCGCAGGTGCGGCAATGGTTGGATGCCGTCGCCAGCGAATGCGGCGGCATCTGCACCGATGCGGTGATCGTGGAAACCCTGCAGGGCTGGATCGACGAGGACCGCAAGCACACCGCGCTGAAGGCGCTGCAGGGCATGATCTGGGAAGCCGGCTACCGCGATGCCGACTTCACCGCGCACATCTATCCCGATGCCGCGCCGGCGCTGCGCCGCTGGCATGCCGACGGCCGCGCGCTGTACGTGTACTCGTCCGGCTCGGTGCCGGCACAGAAGCTGTTCTTCGGCCACAGCGACGCCGGCGACCTGCGCGGCCTGTTCTCCGGCTGGTTCGATACCGAGATCGGCGGCAAGCGCGAGCAGCCCAGCTACGCGCGCATCGCCGAGGCGATCGGGGTGGCGCCGGCGCAGATCGTATTCCTGTCCGACGTGGTCGCCGAACTGGATGCGGCCCGCGCCGCCGGCCTGGACACGGTGCTGATCGACCGCCGCGACGATTACCCGCAACCGCGCCAGGGCGAGGCCTGCAACGGCCACCGCCGCGCGGAGAGCTTCGCCGACCTGGGCTTCTGAGTCCCCGAGCATGCGCAGGCCTGTCGCTGCCTTGATGGCCGCCCTGGCGGCGTTGCGGCGCCCGTTGGCCGTGCTGCGGCGCCGGCTGCTGCCGGCCGCGCTGCTGGCGCTGGCGCTGCCCGCCTGCCATTCCGATGCCGGCGCCACGCCGGCCGGCACGGCCGACACCGCGCAGGACGAGGCGGCGCAGGATCCGGTCGACCAGGCGCAGCTGCGCCTGGCGCTGGGATCACTGCAGGCGCAGCGCCCGGGCATCCCCGACCTGTACGTGGTGGGCTTCGCCGGCGACGCCAGCGAGGACGTGTTCCGCAACGAAGTGCTGTACCTGCGGCAGATGTTCGCGCAGCGCTTCGGCGCGGCCGGGCACATCGCCACCCTGATCAACCACGGCGACAATCTCGGCGCGCACGCCTACGCGCCGCAGGCCTCCTACGACAACCTGGCCGATACGCTGGACCGCATCGGCAAGCTGATGGACAAGCGCGAGGACGCGCTGCTGCTGTTCCTGACCAGCCACGGCACCGAGCAGCACGAGCTGTATCTGCAGTTCGGCCCCGGCGAGGATGCCGAGTACGACACCATCACCCCGCAGGAACTGCGCCGCCTGCTCGACGACGCCGGCATCCGCAACCGCATCATCGTGATTTCGGCCTGCTACTCCGGCGGCTTCGTGCCGGCGCTGAAGACCGCCGACACCCTGGTCATCACCGCTGCCCGTCGCGACCGGCCCTCGTTCGGCTGCGGCAACACCGCCAGCGCCACCTATTTCGGCCGCGCCTGGTTGATCGACGCGCTGGCGCGCACCACCGATCTGGTCGACAGCTATCGCCTGGCCAGTGCCGAGATCAGCGCACGCGAGCAGGCCGAAGGCGAGGCGCCGTCGTATCCGCAGCTGTACGTGGGCGCGCGCATCGGCAGCTGGCTGCAGCACTGGCGCGCGCAGTTGCCGAACGCCGCCGCACCGGTCTATCCGTATCCGGAACCCGATGCGGACGACGCAGTGACTGCGACCGATGGCGAACCGGACCACGCGCCCGGGACCATGCAAACCACTGCTCCCCCGACGCCCGCAAAACCGGCGCTACCGCCATCGACTGCCACTCCCAGGCAGTGAGCCGCACTGCTCCGTCGAGCACCGCACGTAAGACCCCAACGCTCGGTGAGCCTGGGGCCTGGAGCAGGAGTCCGCAGGAACCCCATAGATGAGAGTAATTCGCATTCGATCGCCGATCGCGTGCAGCCGTTACACTGCGCCCCGCAGCAAGCCCGCCAGCCTTTCGCCAGCCAGCTGCGCACCGATCCGCCCGCCAGCCTTCGCTCGCCAGCCAGGATCCTCTCGTTTATAGGCCTCCTTCATGGAGGTTTTTTTGTTTCATGCCGACTCCAGACCGGTAGTACGCCGGACCGCGCCGCAGCGATGGTCCACAACCGTCTCAGCAGGTCGATGATGTAGCTGTTCTCAGCAATGGCCAAGCCTAGAGCGTGTTATGAACTTGGAGTTGATGCGGCTATCGTAGGCGATGAAGCCACCACGCCAACCGACGTATCCGATGAAGAATGGGTCTTCGCCGCGCCCGACTTGATACTGACGGATCCGCAGGCACGGCAGCGCAGATATGAGCTGCAAACAATGGACACAACGTCTATGCCATTGAGCAAGCGAGTTGCCGCTCTTCTACTTTGCCTTTTTGCCTGGAGTCCCGTGCTCGCCGCGCCTTCGGTCTGCCCCATTCGACAGGATCAGCCACTTCGCTCCATCGATGCATTCGATGGAGAACCACAGGATCTCGCAACGCTTGAGCCCGACGTGGCAAAGGAGCGATACGGCCATTGGGTTCTGGGCTACATCTACGATGAGGGCCGATTCGTCACCGTACGCTGCAGGTACGCGGACAAGCAAACGCATGACGTAAAACTGGCGAACCGTGTGGAACAGTGCAGTTATTCAATCAATGCAAAGCATGTCCTTCGAGTAACTTGCAGATGAAAGCTGGCACGGCTCCTGGGACGGCGCGCCGAACTGGACAAACGGCGGCACATTCGCCAATGCCGGCGCCGATCGGCTCATCGGCGTCATCGCCAACGACAACAGCCGGTTCTACTTCGCCCAGCGCCCGCGTGCGCCGGGCACAGCCCAGGACGGCGATCAAAAGAACCTAGGTCGCGGCTGACCTGGCGTCGCCGGGACGCGACGCCAGCGTCGCAACCGCGGCGCGATCAGGGAGAGGCGTCCTGCAATCGATAGCTGCCGCTGGCGTGCTGCTCGCCGCGCCAGCGGTCGAACGCGCGGACCTCGATGCGGTGCGCACCCACGCTCAGATCGGTCGGCAAGGCGCCGCGCCACAGGTGTTGCGACGGAATCGCTTCCGGCGACCGATCGTAGCCGCGCAACGCGTCGGCGGCATCGTCGCGCGCGTTCTCGGCGAGCAGGGCCGGGTCCGGCTGTTCGACCCGCTGCATCGGCTTCCAGGCGCCGTCGTCCACGCGGTACTCGACGCGCGTGTCGTCCTCGCCCATGTATACGTTCGCGTACACGCCCCAGGCCGGATAGGCACCGCGGCGCAATACCTTCGGCGCATGCAGGCCGATCTGGGTGTCGTCGGCGGCACGCGCGGCGTGGTAGGCCAGCGCATAGCCGCCGTCGCGGCGCACGGTCAACATTGCATAGCCGTTCGGGGTGCCGTCGGCCATGGTCGCGGCGGGAATGCCCTCGGCATCCTTGACCCCGGACCAGAACGCGCCGCAGGCCGCGCCGACGTTGTATTCGTGCAGCGGCTGCGCGCCGTGCCAGCCCTCGTCGGCACCGTGGTAATAGTGGCGCTGGGTGTGGCTGTGGCCGCTGAGCACCAGCACGTGCGGGAACGCCTGCAGCAGCGCGAACAGCCGCGCGCGATCGGCATGGCGGAAGGTCTCCTTGCCGGGCGCCGCATCGAACAGCGGGATGTGCAGGCCCAGCACCACCAGTCGATCCTTGGGCACGCTGGCCAGGTAGGCCTGCAGGAACGCGAACTGGTCCGCGCGCAGGCCGCCGATGTACTTGGGCTGCTGCGTCGGCTGGTACACCACATCGTCCAGGAAAACGAAGCTGGCGCCGCCCTCTTCCACCGCGTAGGTGTCGGGACCGTAGACCGCACGCCAGCTCGACAGCGAATCGACGTCGTCGGTCGCGTCGAAGTTGAGGTCGTGGTTGCCGGGCACATGGAACCACGGCACGCCGAGCTTGGCGGTTTCCGCATTCAGCGCCGGATACAGCGACAGGTCGTCGCTGACCACGTCGCCCAGGGTGGTGCCGATGCGCGCGTGGGTCTTGCCGCGCAAGGGCGCGACGATGTCGCGGGCGTAGTAGCCGACATCGGTCATCGATGCGGTCTGGGTATCGGCGAACACTAGCACCTCGGTGCTGTCGGCCTTGGGCTGCGCGCGCAACGCGAAGTCCCAGTGGTCGGTGGCGCCGCGGGTGGGCGCGATGCCCGGATACTTGAGCGTGGGCGAGCCGGCGGGCGCGTAGTGCCGCCAGTAGTCCGGCAGGCCGTTGCCGGCGCTGGCGAAGCTGTAGCCGTCGGGCTTGATCACGAACACCGTGCGGCCGGGCTCCACCTGTAGGCGGTAGCGGCCCTGCGCGTCGGTGCGGACGATGTGCACACCGTCGGACACCTGCACGCCGGCGATGCCGGCATCGCCCGGGCCGCGGCCCGGGGCGTTGTCGCGTTCCTGGTAGACGCTGCCGCTGATGGTCGCGGTCTGCGCCACGGCGGGAGCGGCGGCGGCCAACAGGCAGGCAAGGACGACGGTGCGCAGCATGCGGAACATCCGGAGAAGCCGAGGGCCCCCGATTGTAGCCAACGACATCGACACGGCGATGACCGCGCCGGACAGACTCAGCGGTGCCGCGCTTCCAGCACGGCCACCGCGTCGGCCAGGCCCAGGCCGCGTGCGCGCAGCAGCACGGTCAGGTGGTAGAGCAGATCGGCGGACTCGCCGAGCAGTTCCTCGTCGCCCTGGGCGACGCCGGCCAGTGCGGTCTCCACGCCCTCCTCGCCCACTTTCTGCGCGATGCGTCGCGTGCCTTTCTCGAACAGCTGCGTGGTGTAGCTGCCGGCCGGCCGCTCGCGTTCGCGTTGCGCGACCAGGCGGTCGAGCGCGCCCAGGAACTGGCCCGGCGCCTGTGGGAAACAGCTGTCGCGGCCGAGGTGGCAGGTCGGCCCGCGCGGATGCGCCAGCACCAGCAGTGTGTCGCGATCGCAATCGGTGTCGATCGCCACCACGTCCAGGACATGGCCGGAGCTTTCGCCCTTGGTCCACAGCCGCTGCTTGCTGCGGCTGTAGAAGGTGACCTGGCCGCTGCGGCGCGTGGCCGCCAGCGCCTCCTGGTTCATGTAGCCCAGCATCAGCACGCGCAACGTGGCGGCGTCCTGCACCACCACCGGCAGCAGGCCATCGCCCTTGCCCCAGTCCAGCGCCGCGTCGGCGGCATCCGCGCCGTGGGAATGTTCATGCGCCATCGCGCACCTCGATCTGTCGTTGGCGCAGGAAGCGCTTGAGTTCGGGAATGGCGATCGCGCCGCTGTGGAAGACGCTGGCGGCCAGCGCGCCGTCGACGTCGGCACGCTCGAACACGTCGGCGAAGTGCTGCATCTCGCCAGCGCCGCCGGACGCCACCAGCGGCACCTTGCACAGGGCGCGCACCTCGTGCAGTTGGGCGATGTCGTAGCCGCGGCGCACGCCGTCGTTGTCCATGCAGTTGAGCACGATCTCGCCGGCGCCCAGGCGCTGCGCCTCCACCACCCAGTCCAGGGTGCGCACGCGCAGCGCCTGGGTCTTGCTGGGGTCGCCGGTGAAGCGGCGCACGCGCCACTGGCCGTCGTCCTCGCGGATCGAATCGATGCCGACCACCACGCACTGCACGCCGAAGGCCTCGGCCAGCTCGGCGATCAGCGCCGGCCGCTCCAGCGCCGGCGAATTGATCGAGATCTTGTCGGCGCCGGCGTGCAGCACCGCGCGCGCGGTGGCGACGTCGCGGATGCCGCCGGCCACGCAGAACGGGATGTCCAGCAACCGCGCCACCTTCTCGACCCAGGCGTAGTCCACCGAGCGCCCTTCCGGACTGGCGCCGATGTCGTAGAACACCAGTTCGTCGGCGCCCTGGTCGCGGTAGCGCAGGGCCAGCTCGGCGATATCGCCCATGTCCACGTGGTCGCGGAACTTGACGCCCTTGACCACGCGCCCCTCGCGCACGTCCAGGCACGGGATGATGCGCCGGCTCAGCATGCCAGCGCCTCGTCCAGGCGCAGCCGCCCTTCCAGCAAGGCCTTGCCGAGCACGGCACCGGCGCAGCCGGCCTCGCGCGCGCCGCGCACATCGGCAGCGTTGCGGATGCCGCCGGAGGCCTGCACCGCCAACGCCGGCGCGAGCTGCCGCAGGTGCGCGTACAGCGCCAGGTTCGGCCCGGACAGCATGCCGTCGCGGGCGATGTCGGTGCACAGCAGGTGGATCAGGCCGGCCGCGGCGTACTCGCCGGCCAGCGCGTCCAGGCTCAGCGACGAGGTCTCGGTCCAGCCGTGCACCGGTAGGCGCCAGACGCCGTGCGCGTCCTGGCGGCTGTCCAGCGCCACGGTGATGCGCTCGGGACCGAATTCGGCCAGCCACTCCAGCACCGACTCGCGGTCGCGTACCGCCAGCGAGCCGATCACCACGCGGCTGGCGCCGGCATCGAGCAGGCGCTGCACGTCGGCGCGCGAGCGCACGCCGCCGCCGGTCTGCACCTGCAGCCCGGTCTCGTTGCGGATCCGCTGCAGCAGCGGTGCCAGGGTATAGCCGCCGGCGCGGGCCGCGTCCAGGTCGACCAGGTGCATCCACTGCGCACCGGCCTCGGCGAAGGCCTGCGCGCGGCGCAACGGATCGTCGCCGTAGTGGGTCTCGCGGGCGTAGTCGCCCTGCGCCAACCGCACCACGCGGCCGTCGCGGATGTCCAGGGCGGGATAGACGACGAAGCTCATGGGAAATCGGTCTCGAGGAAGTTGCGCAGGATGCGCGCGCCGGTGTCGGCGGAGCGCTCGGGATGAAATTGGGCGCCGCAGCGGCGGCCACGCTGCACCACCGCGGTGAACAGGCCGCCATGATCGCAGGCGGCAACAGTGTCGCCTGTGACCGGTGCGGCATAGCCGTGCACGAAATAGGCGCTGGCACCGTCCGGCACGCCCGCCAGCAACGACGACGGCCGCAGCGGCAACAGCCGGTTCCAGCCCATGTGCGGCACGCGGATGCCCAGCGCCGGCGGCATGCGCCGGACCACGCCGGTCAACAGGCCCAGGCAATCGACATCGCCTTCTTCGGAATGCTCGAACAGCAATTGCATGCCCAGGCAGATGCCGATCAGCGGCACCTGTAGCGCGCGCAGTGGCTCGAGCAGGCCCTGCTCGCGCAGCCGCGCCATCGCATGCGGTGCCGCCCCCACGCCCGGCAGGATCACCCGCTCCGCGCCCTGCAGACCGGCCGCGTCGCGCACCAGCCGCGGCTCCACGCCGAGCCGCTGCAGCGCATAGCGCACCGAACCGAGGTTGGCGCCGCCGGCGTCGATCAAGGCCACCGTGCTCATCGCAGCCTCCGCGTGTCCACGACGCGCCGGTTCACAGCACGCCCTTGGTCGAGGGCAGCGCTGCACCCTCGCGCTTCAGCGCCTGGCGCAAGGCGCGGGCCAGCGCCTTGAAGCAGGCCTCGACCTTGTGGTGGTCGTTGTCGCCGCGCACGCTCAGGTGCAGGTTCAGCCCGGCCGCATCGCACAGCGAGCGGAAGAAGTGCGGGACCAGTTCGGTCGGCATGTCGCCGACCCGCTCGCGCTTGAACTCGCCTTCGAACACGAAGTACGGGCGCCCGCTGAAGTCCAGCGCGGCGCTGGCCAGGGTCTCGTCCATCGGCAGGGTGAAGCCGTAGCGGCCGATGCCGCGCTTGTCGCCCAGCGCCTGGCGCAATGCCTGCCCAAGGGCCAGGCCGGTGTCCTCGATGGTGTGGTGTTCGTCGATGTGCAGGTCGCCCTCGGCGCGCACGTCCAGGGCGAAACCGCCGTGCTTGCCGATCTGCTCGAGCATGTGGTCGAAGAACGGCAGGCCGGTGGCGCAGTGCGGATCGCGCGCCAGGTCCAGGTCGAGTTCCACCGCGATGCGGGTTTCCTTGGTGTCGCGCTGCACCCGCGCCCGCCGCGGCGCATCGGCCAGTTCGTGGGCGATGCCGGCCCAGTCCCACTCGCCGCCGAACTGGGCGGTACGCAACTGGAAGCCGCGGATGCGCAGGTTCTCGGCGAACTGGATGTCGGTGACGCGGTCGCCGACCATCGCCGAGCGCGCCCAGTCGATACTGCGGTCCTGCAGGTACGGCAGCATCAGGCCGATGCCGGGCTTGCGCGTGGGCGCATTGTCGGCCGGCCAGCTGCGGTCGACCAGCACCTCGCGGAACACGATGCCCTGGCTGGCGAAGATCTGCAGCATCAGGTCGTTGGGGCCGTCGAAGGCGGCCTGTGGATAGGCTTCGCTGCCCAGGCCGTCCTGGTTGGTGACGATGACGAACTGGTAGCCGGCGTCGCGCAGCTTGAGCATCGCCGGGATCACGCCCTGCACGAAGCGCAGCTTCTCGTAGGCGTCGATCTGGAAATCGGCCGGTTCCTCGATCAGGGTGCCATCGCGGTCCACGAACAGGATCGGGGTCATGCCGCCGCCCTCCATGCCTGCAAGGCGCCGAGCACGCGCTGGTTCTGCGCCGGCGTGCCCAGGGTGATGCGCAGCGCATCGCCCAGGCCCGGCGCGGCGCGCTGGTCGCGCACCACCACCCCGGCCGCCAGCAGCGCCTGGAACGCGCCCTCGGCGTCGTCGAAGCGCAGCAGCAGGAAATTGCCCTGCGACGGATATACCTGGCGTACGCCCGGCAACGCCGCCAACGCGGCCTGCATCCGCGTACGCTCTGCCCGCACCTCCTGCACCCGCGCCGCGGTCTGCCGCAGCGGTTCGGGCTGCAGCGCGGCCAGCGCCAGCTGCGTGCACGGCGACGGAATCGGATACGGCGCCTGGCAGCGGCGCAGCACCGCGATCAGCGCCGGATCGGCGATCACGCAGCCGATCCGCGCCGCCGCCAGCGCGTGCGCCTTGGACAGCGTGCGCAGCACCGCCAGGTTGGCATGGCGCGCGAGCAAGCTGGTGGCCGAGGCTTCGTCGGAAAACTCGCCATAGGCTTCGTCCACCACCAGCACCGCACGTCCCTGCAGGCGCTCGGCGGCGCGATCGATGTCGGCCAGGGCGATCGCCGCACCGCCGGGGTTGCCCGGCGAACACAGGAATACCAGCTTGGCCATCTGGCTCAATGCGGCGTCCACCACCGCGTCCACGTCGGTCAGCAGGCCCTCGGCGGTATCGCGCAGCGGCACCTCGACCACGCGCGCGTTCTGCAGCCGCGCGCACACCGCGTACATGCCGAACACCGGCGGGGTGATGACGATGGCGTCGCGGCCCGGCTCGCACAGGGCGCGCAGCAGCAGGTCGATGGCCTCGTCGCTGCCACGGCCGAGCAGCAGTTGTTCCGGGGCGCAGGCGTACAGCTGCGCCAATGCGGCGCGCAGCGCCGGCGGCTGCGGGTCGGGATAGCGGCGATTGCCGGCGTCGCCATCGGCGGCGTTGGCCCAGGCCGACTCGTTGGCATTGAGCCATATCTCGCCCTGCAGCGCACTGCTGCGCGCGGACGAATAGCCGGCGAACTCGCGCAGGTCCGGGCGGACCAGCGCCAGCACGGCGCGTGCGTCTGGAGTCTGGCTCATGCCGCCTTCTCCATGCGCAGCGCCACCGCGTTGGCGTGCGCGTCCAGGCCTTCGGCGCGCGCCATCAACACCGCGCAACCGCCGATCGCGGCGATGCCGGCCGCGCTGGCGCTCTGCACGCTGACGAAGTTCTGGAAGCTGGCCACGCTCACGCCGCTGTAGGCACGCGCCGCGCCGCTGGTCGGCAGCACGTGGTTGGTACCGCTGCAGTAATCGCCCAGCGCCTCTGGAGTGTAGTCGCCCAGGAACACCGAGCCGGCGGCCTCGACGCGGTCCAGCCAGTCGCGCGGCGCGCGCAGCGCCAGGATCAGGTGTTCCGGGGCGTAGCGGTTGCTGATGTCGAAGGCGTCCTCCAGCGTGTCGACGCGGATCAGCCGCGACGCGGCCAGCGCCTGCTGGGCGATCGCCGCGCGCGGCAGCGTCGCCAGCTGCCGCTCCAGTTCGTTCTCCACCGCCTCGATCAGCGCGGCGCTGTCGGACAGCAGCAATACCTGCGAGTCGGGGCCGTGCTCGGCCTGCGACAACAGGTCGGCGGCGACGAAGGCCGCATCGGCGCCGGCATCGGCGATCACCAGCACCTCGGACGGCCCGGCCGGCATGTCGATCGCCGCCGCGCCGGCCTGCGCGACCTGTTGCTTGGCTTCGGTGACGTAGCTGTTGCCCGGGCCGAACAGTTTGTCGCAGGACGGCACGGTCTCGGTGCCGTAGCCCATCGCCGCAATCGCCTGGGCGCCGCCGAGCTTGAACACCCGGTCGACGCCGCACAGGGTCGCCGCGACCAGCACCGCCGGATCGGCCGAGCCGTCGGCGCGCGGCGGCGTGCACAACACCACCTCGCGACAGCCGGCCAGCGCCGCCGGCACGCACAGCATCAGCGCGGTCGACGGCAGCGGTGCGCTGCCGGCCGGCACGTACAGGCCGACCCGGCCGATCGGCCGCACCACGCGCTCGCAGACCACGCCCGGCGCGGTCTCGACCGCGTACGGCTGCGCCATGCCGGCGCGGTGGAAGGTATCGATCCGCGCCGCCGCCTCGGCCATCGCCGCGCGCAGCGGCGCCGGCACCGCCGCCTCGGCGGCGGCGAACTCGGCGGCGCTCACTTCGAAGGTCTCCAGCACCACGCCATCGAAACGCGCGGTGAGCTCGCGCAGCGCGTCGTCGCCGCGGCTGCGCACGTCATTGAGCACCTGCGCCACCGCGTTGCGGGTCTGCTCGGCCACGCGCTGCACCGGCCGGGTCAGCGCCTGGGTGCGTTCCTGCGCGTCGAGCGCGCTCCATTCCAAACGATTCATGCCAGCGACCGCTCCACCGTCAACACCATCAAGCCCTGCGCACCTGCGCGCTCCAGTTCCTCCATGCGCTGCCAGGTGATCGCACCGTGGCACATGGTCTGCAACTGCAGCGGGCCATCGGCATCGCTGGGCAGTTGCACCAGCGGTTCGGCGTCGGGCAGCAACCGCGCCAGGTCGGCGACGCGCTCGCGCGCGGCGCGGAACATCAGCAGCTTGCTGTCGCGCAGCTTGAGCACGCCGTCGAGCCGGCGCAGCAGCATCGCCGCCAGGCCGGCGCGGGCATCGGCCGGTTCGCGCACCGGACCGGCCAGCACCGCCTCGCTCTCCAGCAGCGTCTCCACCGGCTTGAGCTGGTTGGCGGCCAGGGTGGCGCCACTGGAGACCAGATCGCAGATCAGGTCGGCGGTGCCCAGGCGCGGCGCGATCTCCACCGAGCCGGACAGCTCCACCACCTGCGCGGCGATGCCACGCGCGTCCAGCCAGTCGGCCAGCACCGCCGGGTAGCTGGTGGCGATGCGCAGCCCCTGCACCTGCTGCGGGCCGCTCCACTCCCAGCTCTCCGGAACCGCCAGCATCAGCCGGCACTGCCCGAAGTTCAGCCCGCGCAGGGCGCGATAGGCCTCCGGCAAGCCGTTGCGGCGGCGCTCGCCGGCCTGCTCTTCGAGTTCGTTGCGGCCGACGATGCCGAAGTCGCACACGCCGTCGGCGATCAGCCCGGGAATATCGTCGTCGCGCACCAGCAGCAGGTCGACCGGCAACGATTCGCCGTAGCAGAACAGCTTGTCGCGGCTCTCGCGCCAGCTCAGCCCGCAGGCGGCCAGCACCGCACGGGCCGGCTCGGCCAGGCGGCCGCTTTTCTGGATCGCGATACGCAGCCGGTCGCGGGCCGGTGCTGCCAGGGAAGCACTCATCAGGACATCTCAGTGGGAATCGGAGGGGCGCGCCGTCTGCCGGCGCAGCGCCGCGGCATAGCCGCCGGCGCCGTATTCCAGGGTCCGTGCGACACGGCCGATGGTGGTGACGCTGACCTGGGTCAGGTCGTGGATCTCGCGGTACGGCACGCCCTTGAGCAGCAGCGGCACCACCCGCCAGCGGTCCGCCATCGCCTCCAGCTCGGCCGGCGTGCACAGGTCCTGCAGGAACGCCGCCACTTCCTGCGGCTTGCCGAGCTGGGCCAGGGTGCGCGCCAACGCCTTGAACGAGGCGTCGCTGTCGCGGTCTGCTGCAGGGGCGGGACGTTGTTTCATTGCGCTAATGTAATATCACGCTATTACAAGGTCAAGCTTGCGCGGGCCGCGGCGACCTGGCGTTCAGCCTCCGGGCCATCCTGTTGCGCGCTCTGGCGCCCTGTGCGTTGCCGCGATCCGGCCTCACGCTGCGCGCAGACACCTCCCGCGGCGGATGGAAGGATCGCCCGGCGACCGCTAGGATCGGCGATGACCGCCGCCGCTCTGGAGTACCGCATGCGCACTGCGTGTTTTGCCGCCCTTGTCCTGTGCATGGCGACGCCGGCAGCGGCGCAGCCGCCACCGGCGCCTCCCGCCCAGGGGGCCGCAAACGCCGACACCGCGGCCACTGTAGAGCAACTGCCGATCCGCTCCGCCGCCCAGCTCAAGGCCTACCTGCGCGCCCACGCGGGCCAGCGCACGCCGCTGGACGCGCTCACGCCCGGCGCCCGCGAACGCTTCCTCGACGGTCTCGTGTTCGGCCGCAATGGCCTGGGTGGATTCGATACGCAGGACCTGCCGCAGCTGACCCGCACGCAGGGCCGGGCGCTGCTGGCGCTGTTCGGGGTCGAGCGCTACGCGGAAAGCTTGCCGCACTGGGCGACGCAACCGCGCGCCCACGAGCCCACCGCCGCGATCGGCGACCTGGAGCGTCGCTACAACGGCTACAACCGGAATCTGGACGGCCTCGGTCGCACTGGACGCGATCCCTGGCCCGCAGTGCGCAGCGCCCTGCCCGAAGCATTCGACCCCGCCGCCATCGCGCAATCGGACGCGGCCGCGCTGGATCTTCTGTATCGGGCCGTCGTCGCGACCTACGCGCTGCGCCCCACCCCGGCGGGGCTGGACACGCAACTGCAGGTGCTGGCGCAGTTGCGGCGCCGCGGCCAGGCCAGCGCAGCGCAGGTGGACGACGCCGGCAACGCGCTGCTGCTCGCGCATCGTGTGGAAGACGCACGGCACCTGCTGGCCGATGGCGGCAGCGCCGACTGGCCGCATTGGCTGCGCTTCGAGGACCGCCTGGGCGCGGCGGCGCAGGGGCCGACGCTGTGGTCGCTGGATGCCGATGGCCGCACCCTGCGCCGGCAGCGCATCGATCTGGGGCCGACCCAGCTCCTGGTCACCGCCGGCTGCCATTTCGCCGCCGACGCCGCGCGCGCCATCGCCGCCGATCCCGAACTGGGCCCGGCGTTCCGCCGCCATGCGCTGTGGCTGACCCTGCCGCCCGGCAGCGAGGACCTGGAGGCGCTGCGCGCCTGGAACCAGGCGCAGCCGCAGACGCCGCTGCATCCGCTCTACGACGTGGAGGAATGGCCGCTGTTGCCGCGCGAGTGGCGCATGCCGACGTTCTTCCTGGTGCGCGACGGCAAGGTCGTCGCGCAAGTGCAGGGCTGGCCGGTGGACGATGGCGCGCAGCGGCGTGCACTCAAGGCGATGCTGCAGGGTGCCGGCCTGCTGTAGCCTGCGCTTTTGGGATCAGCCGTGGCCGGGATCACCGGCCATGCCGGTCGCGGCTGAAGCCGCTCCCACGCAGATCTCGCACAGCGCGGCGGCCGTCGCCGGCCGCCGCCACCAGACTCAGGCCATCACCTTGGCCTGCTCCAGCTCCACCTGCAGCGTGCTGGCCAGTTCGTCGCGGGCGATCTCGAACTGCTGCTCGCGCAGCAGGTCCTTGACCGCGACCACCCCGCGCGCCAGCTCGTCGTCGCCGGCCAGCACCACGAAGCGGATGCCGGCGCGCGCCGCGTACTGGAACTGCTTGCCGATCTTCTTCGGCTCCATCTGCACTTCGGTGTTGATGCCGCCGGCGCGCAGGCGCCGCGCGATGTCCAGCGCGTCGTCCAGCTTGGCTTCGTCCATCAGCGCCACCATGGCCTGCACGCTGCTGGAGGCGATGCCGTCGATCAGGCCGGCCTCGCGCAACTGCCAGAACAGCCGGGTCAGGCCGATGGAGATGCCCACGCCGGGCAGCTTGGATTTGCTGTAGTGGCTGGCCAGGTCCTCGTAGCGGCCGCCCGAGCAGATCGAGCCGATCTGCGGGTAGTCGGTCAGCAAGGTCTCGTAGACGGTGCCGGTGTAGTAGTCCAGGCCGCGGGCGATGGAGAAATTGAGGCAGTACGCGGTCTCCGGCACGCCCAGCGCCTTGACCAGGGCCAGCACCTCGCGCAGTTCGGCCACGCCCTCGCGCAGGGTCGCGGTGGCGCGATCCCACTCGTCCAGCTCGCGCAGCCGCGCCAGCGCATCCTCGTGGCTCTTGGAACGCACTGCGACGAAAGCTAGGATCTCGGCAACCTTGGGGAAAGGCAGATCGAACCCCTCCCCCATCAGCGTCTCGCGCACGTAGTCGGCGCCACGCTTGTCCAGCTTGTCGACCTCGCGCAGCACCGCGAGCTGGCGTTCGCCCTCGGCCACGCCCAGGCTCTCGAAGAAACCGCGCATCAGCTTGCGGTTGTTCAACTGCACGGCGAAATCGCCGATGCCCAGCTCGGCGAACACCGCGTGGATCACCGCCAGCACCTCGGCGTCGTAGCGGATGCTCAGCGCGTCCTTGCCGATCACGTCGATGTCGCACTGGTAGAACTCGCGGAAGCGGCCACGCTGGGCGCGCTCGCCGCGGTACACGCGCTGCATCTGGTAGCGGCGGAACGGGAAGCTCAGCTCGTGTTCGTGCTCGGCCACATAGCGGGCCAACGGCACGGTCAGGTCGAAGCGCAGCGCCAGCTCCGGCAGCCCGCCCTCGCCGCCCTCGGCCGCGGCATTGGCCAGCGCACCGGTGGACTGCACGAAGTACACCTGGCGCTCGGTCTCGCCGCCGGACTTGGTCAGCAGCACGTCGGACAGCTCGAACACCGGCGTCTCCACCGGCAGGAACCCGAACCGCTCGTAATTGCGGCGGATGACGTCCAGCATGCGCTGGAACGCGATCTGCTCGCGTGGCAGCAATTCCATGATGCCGGGCGGCGTACGGGGCTTGATCACGTGCGGAACTCCTGCGATTCGGGGGCGAGCGGGACGCCAATTCTAGCCGCACCGACCACGCGCGGCCGCATCGGCGTATCATTCGCCGGTGCCGAAGCCGCTGCCCCGCCCATGAACAGGCCTCCTTCCGGATTCGCCCTGCCCTACGCCGACGCGTCCGCCCCGCGCGAACCGCGCGGCAACGAATGCCTGCATTGCGCGGTCCGCCACCTGGCGATCTGCTCGGCGCTGGCCTGCGACGAGGTGCAGGCGCTGGAACGGGCCACGACCTCGCTGCACTACGCCGCCGGCGCCACTCTGGCCCGCACCGGCGAGGCACGACAGGCGGTCTACACCGTCACCGCCGGCGCGCTGCGCCTGGTCCGCACCCTCGCCGACGGACGCCGCCAGGTGGCCGGTTTCGTCCTGCCCGGCGACTATGTCGGCCTGAGCGAATCGGCCAGGCACCGCCACGATATCGAAGCCATCGCCGACAGCCGGGTGTGCCGGGTGCCGGTGGCGCAGATGCAGCAGTTGCGCACGCAGTTCCCGCACCTGGAGCGCAAGCTGCTGCAACGCGCCTGCCTGGAGCTGGATGCGGCGCAGGACGCGGCGCTGTCGCTGGCGCGGCTGCAGCCGGCCGAGAAACTGGCCGACTTCCTGCTCAAGCTGGCGGCCCGCGCGGCGCGCCAGGGCGATGCCGGCAACAAGGTGGTGCTGCCGATGGGCCGCGGCGACATCGCCGACCATCTCGGCCTGACCATGGAGACGGTCAGCCGCACCTTCACCAAGCTGCGCCAGCAGGGCCTGATCGCGCTGCCGCAGCTGCATGTGGTCGAGATCCGCGACTTCGCCGCGCTGCACCGGCTGGCGTCGGACGAAGACTGAGCGGACCGGCGTGGCGATTTTTTCGCCACGCCGATCGAGGCACCGACGCCATGCGGTGCCTGGCCACTTATCCACAGGATTCCAGAGCAACGCTCCACATCGCGTGTGGACAACCGTGCAGCGCCCGCCGGCGGCCAACCGATCACCGGTTTGCTGCCGCGTGCAGCACCGCCGCACCGCCAGCTCTGAACGCTTCAGCCGGCCATCGCGGCGGCGACGCCCGACCGGCATAGACTGCGTGCGCAACACACCTGCGGCGCCGCCGCGGTGCCGGTGGGGGGGACCACTCGGAGGGCCAACATGGCCGTCGCCATCGAGATGCAACACGCCTCGCGCGCTTGCGTGATGCTGGACCGCGAGCGCGAACTGGAGTTCTGGAAGGCGCATTACGCGCACAGCCTCTTCCATCAGCCCGGTTACACGTTCCACGACTACGAGCCGGCGCTGAAGCTGGCCTACGACGCCTACCTCAAGTACCACGGCCAGCGCGTGGAGGAAGTCGTCGCGCAACTGCGCGACGTGTTCCTGCGCGACCACCCGCGCTCGCGCCTGGACTGGCTGCAGGTGCGCGGCATCGTCCTG
Source organism: Xanthomonas sp. LMG 12459 (assembly GCF_009192905.1). Taxonomy (NCBI): domain Bacteria; kingdom Pseudomonadati; phylum Pseudomonadota; class Gammaproteobacteria; order Lysobacterales; family Lysobacteraceae; genus Xanthomonas; species Xanthomonas sp. LMG 12459. The sequence goes on along the minus strand of NZ_NSGT01000024.1, from coordinate 73,469 downwards.
GCCGCCTGGCAGCGGCTGCAGCCGTCCGACTGAGCCGTCGGGCGCGCTCGCGCGCCCCGGCCTGCGCTGCTCAGCCGGCCAGCAGCCGCGCGCGCAGCGCCGCGTAGTCCGGCGCGATCGGCTCGGCCTGCGCCGGCCGCTGCAGCAGCGCCGCCAAGGCCGGCGGCACCGCCACCGGCTGCCCGATCAGCGGCTCCACCACCCCTTCGAACTTGGCCGGATGCGCGGTAGCCGCCACCGCCCAATCGCCGGCGTCCGCCTCCGCGCCCTCGGCACGCAGTTGCTGCAGCACATGCAGCGCGGTGGCGGTGTGCGGGCAATGCACCTCGCCGTAGCGACGGAAGCGCTCGCCGATGGTCTGGCGGATCTGTCCATCGTCCACCGAGTAGGCCTGGAACTGGGTGCGCAGCGTGGCGTCGTCGCCCTGGTACAGCCAGCGCAAGCGCTCGACGTTGCTCGGCGCGCCGACGTCCATCGCATTGGCCAGGGTCGCCACGCTGGGCTGCGGCGCGTAATCGGCGCCGGCGAAGAAGTCCGGCAGCACGCGGTTGGCATTGGTCGCCAGCACGATCCGGCCCAGCGGCACGCCCAGCGCACGCGCCAGGATCGCGGCCAGCGCATTGCCCAGGTTGCCGGTGGGCACCACCAAATTCAGCGGCTGCGCATGCGCGGCATGGTGCTGCAGGGCTGCATGCGCGTAGTAGCTCATCTGCGGCAGCAAGCGCCCCAGGCTGATGCTGTTGGCCGAACTCAGCGGTGCCTGCGCCTGCAGGTCGGCGTCGTTCAGCGCCTGCTTCACCAGCGCCTGGCAATCGTCGAACGAGCCGGCCACGCGCAGCGCCTGGATGTTGTCGCCGAAGCAGCCGAGTTGGTGCGCCTGCCGCGGCGACACGCGCCCGTCCGGATACAGCACCACCACGCGCAGCCCGGGCTGGCGATGGAACGCGGCCGCGACCGCGGCACCGGTATCGCCGGAGGTGGCGACGAGGATGGTCAACGGCGTTTCTACGCCCCGCCGCAGCCGGGTCAGGCAGGCGGCCAGGAAGCGCGCGCCGAAGTCCTTGAACGCGGCGGTCGGCCCATGGAACAGCTCCAGCGCGTGGTCGCCGGGCGTGGCCAGCGGCTGCAGGGGCGCAGGGAAGTCGAAGGCTTCGGCGCAGATCGCCGGCAGTTCCGCGGTCAGGGCGTCGCCCTCGAAGAATGGCGCCAGCAGTTCCGCAGCGGTCTCGGCGAGGCTGGCACCGGCGCGCAGGTCGCGGGCGGTGGGCAGGCGCTCGGGGACGTACAGGCCGCCATCGGGGGCGAGTCCGGCGGCGATGGCCTGGCTGAGCGAGACGGCAGGAGCGGCGTTACGGGTGGAGATGAAGTTCATGGTGGTTCCGGTGGCAGGGGAATTCGATCGCACTGGCATTTCTGGCTCTGGCTGTTGCTCTAGCGGTTGCTGTTGCTTTGGCGGTTGCTGTTGCTTTGGCTATTGCGCTTCTGCCTTACCGGGGCCCCCTCGGCGCGGCAGCCGCGGCGGGCGAATACCCGAAGGGCGACGCGCAGGATGCGCGTCGTTTTTCGCCGGCACATGGATGTGCCGTCGAAAAATGCCCGTCGTGGCTGCGGACCCGGAGCGCGTTAGCGCGGAGGGCGCGCTGCGGGGTGTGCTTTCTTTTGGTTACTTTTCTTTGCACAAGCAAAGAAAAGTGACTCGCCGCCAGGCGAAAGCTGTTGCTGTTGATTGCTTTTTTTCTGTCGGACGCACGAAACTTGTAGGAGCGGCTTCAGCCGCGACAGATGCTTCGTCACCTCCTTGGTCGCGGCTGAAGCCGCTCCTACAGACCTTCTCACCTGACACGCAAACTTCAAGCAACAGCAAAGGCTTTCGCCCTTGCGGGCGAGTTACTTTTCTTTGCTCGCGCAAAGAAAAGGTAACCAAAAGAAAGCGCGCCCTGCCTCGCGCCCTCCGCGCTGCGCGCTCCGGGTCCGCGTCCATCACGGGGATCCGCGGAAGGGGCATCCTGCCCCTGCCGCGGACGGCGTACATCCATGTACGCCGCCCTTCGGGTTTTTCCCCGCGATGGCCGCCGCTTCGGAAGGGAACCCGGTACGGCAACAGCAACAGCAACAACAAAGCAAAAGCAAAGCAACAACCAGAGCGACAGCGACAGCGACAACAAAAGCAAATTCGAAATCGGCAACAGCAACGACACTAGCAACAGCGGCGCCGACAACGCACCGCTCTGATAAGTGGCTACAGCAACGTCGCACCCGGACACTGCAACGGCGACACCCAGTGCTGGCTACCGAAACCAGCGTCCGCAAAGGTCGCCTGCACCGCCGGCGCCGCGGCCTCGGCCTCGGCACGGCTGGCGAACCAGGCGAACACACTCGGACCAGCGCCGGAAATGCCCGCACCCATCGCCCCCGCCGCCAGCGCCGCCGCCTTGGCCGCGTCGAAGCCGACGATCAGCGGCGCGCGCCGCGGCTCGATCAGCACGTCGCGCAAGCCGGCACGTACCAGCGCCTCGTCGCCGGCATGGCAACCCGCCAACACTAGCGCCAGGTTCGCGCTCTGCGCCACGAACTCGCCGAGCCGGTATTCCCCTGCCAGCGCCGCGCGCGCGTGGCGCGTCTCCAGCGTCGCGTCCGGGTGCACCAGCAGGCTGTGCCAGCCGCTCGGCACCGGGACCGGCACCAGCCGCTCCAGGGTCGACAACACCAGCCCGCCCAGCAGCATCGGGCCGAGGTTGTCGCCGTGGCGGCTGCCGCTGGCCACCGCCTCGCCGTCCAGCGCGTAGCGATACAGTGCATCGCGCGACAGCGGCGCGGCAAGCAAGGCATTGGCCGCCACCAGCGCCGCCACGCACGAGGCGGCCGAGCCGCCCATGCCGGAGCTGAGCGGAATGCCCTTGTCGATCTCCAGTTCGAAGCCGAACGGCAGCGCCAGCGCCTCGCGCAGCGACATCAACGCGGCACCGGCGGTGTTGCGTGCGGCCTCCAAGGGCAAGGTCACGGTGGTGCCACGGATCGCGGCAATGCGCACCTCCGGCGCGTCGATACGGCGCACCGTCACCGTGTCGCCGACACCTTCCACCGCATAGCCCAGCAGGTCGAAGCCCACCGCGACGTTGGCCACCGAGGCCGGCGCGAACGCGCGCGCCTGCGTCGGCAGCGCGGCCGGGCCTGCGGCGCTCGCTGCCAGCGTCTGCATCCGGCTCACAGGCGCGCGCCCTCGCCCGCCGCGACCCGCAGCAGGTCGGCGAACACGCCAGCAGCGGTCACTTCCGGGCCGGCGCCCGGCCCCTGCACCACCAGCGGATTGTTGCAGTAGCGGCGGGTAGTGAACTGCACCACGTTGTCGGTCAGGCGCAGGTTGGCGAAGGCATGGTCGGCCGGCAGTTCCACCAGGCCCACGCTGGGTGCATGGCCCGGCGCCAGCCGCGCCACGTAGCGCAGCACGCAGCCGCGCGCCCTGGCCGCCTGCAGGCGCTGCGCGAACACCGCATCGACCTCGTGCAGGCGCGCCATGAAGTCGTCCACGCTGGCCTGGCGCAGCGCTTCCGGCACCAGGCTTTCCACCGCCACGTCCTCAAGGCTCAGTTCGTGCCCGGCTTCGCGCGCCAGGATGACGAGTTTGCGCGCCACGTCGGTGCCGGACAGATCGTCGCGCGGGTCCGGCTCGGTGTAGCCCATGCCGCGCGCCTCGGCCACCAGTTGCGCGAACGGCACGCTGCCGTCGTACTTGTTGAACAGCCAGGCCAGAGTGCCGGAGAAGATGCCTTCGATCGCGGTAACGGCGTCGCCGGTATCGACCAGGTCGCGCAAGGTGGTGATCACCGGCAGGCCGGCACCGACCGTGGCTTCGTAGCGGAAGCGCGCGCCGCTGGCGGCGGCCGCGGCGCGGATGGCGTGGAAGCGCGGCAGTGGCCCGGCGCCGGCCTGTTTGTTCGGGGTCACCACGTGGATGCCGGCGGCCAGCCAGCCGGCGTAGCGGTCGGCGACGTCGGCGCTGCCGCTGCAGTCGATGATCACCGCATGCGGCAGATGCGCCGACAGCAGGTGCGCGGTGAACGCGTCCAGGTCGGTCGGCTGCTGGCCGGCGGCCAGCGCCTGCCGCCAGTCGCCGGCGAAGGCGCGCGGCTCCAGGCGCATCGTGCTGCGCGAGGCGACCGCGCGCAGGCGCAGGTCGAGGTTGGCCTTGGCCAGCAGTTGCGGCTGCGCGGCGCGCAACTGGTCCAGCAGCGCCGCACCGACGTTGCCCGGCCCGATCACGCCGACCGAGAAGGTCTGCGGCGACAGCCAGAAACCGGCATGCGCGGCGCGCAGCGCCTTGGTCGCGTGCGCGCTGTCGATGGCCACCGAGATGTTGCGCTCGGACGAGCCCTGCGCGATCGCCAGGATGTTGACCTGGGCGCGGCCCAAGGACTCGAACAGGCGCGCGGCCACGCCGGGCTGCCCGGTCATGCCGTCGCCGACCGCGGCCAGCACGCTGATGCCGGTGGTCAGCTGCACGCGCTGCACCTGGCCCACCACCAGTTCGTGGGCGAACGCGGAGAGCACCGCGTCGCGCGCGCGTTCGGCCTCGTTCTGGCGCACCACGCAGCAGATGGAATGTTCGGACGACCCCTGCGAGATCATCACCACCGACACCCGCGCGTTGCGCAGTGCGGCGAACACGCGCTCGGCGGTGCCGGGCACGCCGATCAGGCCGGTGCCTTCGAGGTTGAGCACGGCCAGGTCCGGGCTCAGCGTCAGCCCCTTGATCGGGCCGCTGGTGGCGCTGCTGGCGGTGATGCGGGTGCCCGGGTGCTCGGGCTGGAAGGTGTTGCGGATGATGATCGGCAGGCCGCGCTCGATCGCCGGCGACATGGTCTGCGGATGCACCACCTTGGCGCCGAAATAGGCCAGTTCGCAGGCTTCGTCGTAGCTGAGCGTTTCCAGTTGCACCGCTTCGGGCACGACCCGCGGGTCCGCCGAAAGCACGCCGTCGACGTCGGTCCAGATGTGCAGCTCGGCGGCGTCGAACAGCGCGGCGAAGATCGCGCCGGAGTAGTCGCTGCCGTTGCGGCCGAGGGTGGTGATGCGGCCGGCGCGGTCGCGGGCGACGAAGCCGGTGACCACGATGCGCGGCTGCGGGTGCTCCGCGCGCCATTGCGCCAGGCGCTGCGCGCTGGCGGACCAGTCCACGTCCACGCCCAGTTCGCCGCGGTCGACCACCAAGACCTCGCGCGCATCCAGCACCGCGCACTCCTCGCCCAGCGCACGCAGGTGGTCGCCCAGCAACTGCGCCGAGTACACCTCACCCAACCCCTGCACGCGGTCCAGCACTTCCCGCGGCAGTTCGCCGATCACCGCCAGCGCGGCGAGGATCTCGGCCAGGTGCTCGAAGCGCGCGTCCAGCCATTCGACCGTGGCGCCGGCATGTTCGCCGAGCAAGGCCACTGCGGCGGCGCGATGGCGGGCACGGGTTTCGTGCCAGCGCTCGCGCCAGTCGCCGTGGCCGCGCGCGGCCAGTTCGGCCAGGCCGATCAACGCATCGGTGACGCCCTTCATCGCCGAGACGACGGTGACCTGGAGACGTTCCGGGCGCGCCAACAGCAGTTGCGCGACATGACGGTAGCGTTCGGCATCGGCCACCGAGGTGCCGCCGAACTTGTGCACGACAGTGGCGGCGGCGAGCGCGGGATCGACGGCGGAATCAGGCGAAGCGGCGACAGCAGGAGCGACGGCGGGGGGCGACATGGAAGACCTCGGAGTGGAGGCCCCGCTCGCATCAGGCTGAGGGATTCCCCCGCATCCTGATCCGGGTGCGGGGCCGTGGTGTTCGACGATCAGACGAAGACGACGGGCCGCACCGGGCGAATGGTGAGGGTGGTAATACCGGTGGTAATGCCCGCAGCAGCGCCCGCCGCGTGCCGAAGCGAGCGCGGAAGCGAGATGGCGATAGGGGCGAAGACCAGAGGCATGGACGCAAGAGGACATCATGCGCCGGGGCGCTGTCAAGCGCCGCGTGTGCGACCGCAGCATCGGCGCTGCGGCCCTGGCAAACGGTTGCAGAAGTGACTATCGCGCCAAGCCAGGAAACACCACGTTAAGGCCACCAAGCGGGGTGCGCCGGGCGACACGCAACGCCGTCCACGCGGGCCTGAGCGTCGGCGCGCAGCGAACGCGCGACGCCGCCGGCGCCGCGCGTTTTGCGCAACCCTTACTGCTGCTTCTGATCGGTCGGCGGCGGCTGCTGCGGATCCGGGTTGGCAGGATCCTGGGGGGTAGTCGGGCTGGTCGGAGACGTCGTGGTCGGCGGTACGCCCTGCGACGCGTCCTGGCCCTGCATCGTGCCTTGCCCGGTCGCGGTGCCGCTGGCATCGCCGCTGGTGGTGCCGGCCGGGGCGGTGCTGCCGCCTGCCGGGCTGCCGTCGGCCGCTGCGGGCGGGTTGGCCGCATTCGGATCGGTGGCCGGTTGGTCGCCGTCGCGCTTGCAGGCCGCAAGCGCAGCCAGCATCGAACCGACCAGGACCATCTTCATTGCTGTTTTCATCTGTGACTCCTGCTTCGCATAGGGGTGGGAATCGCTGCGGGCATGGCGGCAAGCCGGCGATCACGCCAGGCCCGGCGATCAGGACCGCCGATGCGCGGCGGCGATCGTCCCGCCGCACGGAGTTGCGGGCGGGACGCTTGTGGCGGACGTGGCGGAGGCGACTCCGTCCTCGTCGTCCATCGGCACTGCAAAAGTAGAGTACGCGGCGCGAATCGCCGCCAAGCGCAGTGGCCGACGGACGCAGCCTACGCAGGACGATGCTCAGGCCGCGTCGGTACAAGGTGTAGAGGACGTTATTGCAGACAGATCGGACACCGCGCGATTCACCATCGCGGCCGCTGCGCAGGATGGGTGGGCAGGCAACGCGATGGCCGCTGGCGGCGCCGCGGCCGCGGCGGACGGCATGCACGAAATGGTGACCCCGGCGCGATTCGAACGCACGACCTGTCCCTTAGGAGGGGACCGCTCTATCCAGCTGAGCTACGGGGCCATTGGCCTGGCGGGGATTCTACGGCATGCCCACGCGTTTTTTGCGCTCGCCAGCCGCCCCCGCCAGCGGCGGCGGCCGGATGCGTCCGGTCTGCTAAAATTGCCGGCTGCGCGTCCCGCGTCCCCCGCCTGCGGTCGCCTTCCCTGTCGCAACGAACCCAGGAGATTCCATGTCCGCTGACCTGCTCAAGGCGCTCGGCCTCGCCGCCACCAACTCCGGCACCTATCTCGGCAATGGCGAGTGGTCCAGCGCCACCGGCGCCGGCGTGCTGCAGCCGCTCAACCCGTCGAGCAACGACATCATCGCCGACGTCCAGGCCACCACCGAGCAGGACTACGAAACGGTGATCGCCCGCGCCCAGGCCGCGTTCAAGGTCTGGCGCACCACCCCGGCGCCGCGCCGCGGCGAAGCGGTGCGGCTGTGCGGCGAAGCGCTGCGCAAGCACAAGGACGCGCTGGGCTCGCTGGTCGCGCTGGAAATGGGCAAGAGCAAGCCGGAGGGCGACGGCGAAGTGCAGGAGATGATGGACATCGCCGACTTCGCGGTCGGCCAGAGCCGCATGCTGTACGGCTACACCCTGCATTCGGAGCGCCCCGGCCACCGCATGTACGAGCAGTACCAGCCGCTGGGCCTGGTCGGCATCATCAGCGCGTTCAACTTCCCGGTCGCGGTGTGGAGCTGGAACGCGTTCCTGGCGGCGATCTGCGGCGACATCTGCATCTGGAAGCCGTCCAACAAGACCCCGCTGACCGCGATCGCGTCGATGAAGATCTGCAACGAGGCGCTGCGCGACGCCGGCTTCCCGGACATCTTCTTCCTGATCAACGACGCCGGCGTGGCCCTGTCCGAGCGCCTGGTCGAGGACACCCGCATCCCGCTGATCAGCTTCACCGGCTCCACCCAGGTCGGCCGCGTCGTCGCCGAGAAGTGCGCGCGCCGGCTGGGCCGCTGCCTGCTGGAGCTGGGCGGCAACAACGCGATCATCCTCGACGAGAGCGCCGACCTGAAGCTGGCGGTGCCCGGCATCGTGTTCGGCGCGGTCGGCACCGCCGGCCAGCGCTGCACCACCACGCGCCGGCTGATCGTGCACGAATCGATCTACGACACCGTGCTGGCCACCCTGGTCAAGGCCTACAAGCAGGTCGAAGGCAAGATCGGCGATCCCACCGACCCGGCCAACCTGATGGGCCCGCTGAACAGCCGCGGCGCGGTCGAGCAGTTCCTGGACTCGATCGCCAAGGCCAAGGCCGCCGGCGGCACCATCGAGACCGGCGGCACCGCGCTGGACCGCCCGGGCAACTTCGTGCTGCCGGCCATCGTCACCGGCCTGAAGAACAGCGACGAAGTGGTCCAGCACGAAACCTTCGCGCCGATCCTGTACGTGATGAAGTACAGCACCCTGGACGAGGCCATCGACATGCAGAACGGCGTGCCGCAGGGCCTGTCCTCGTCGATCTTCACCCAGAACCTGAAGGCGGCGGAGAAGTTCCTGTCCGCGGCCGGCAGCGACTGCGGCATCGCCAACGTCAACATCGGCACCTCCGGCGCCGAGATCGGCGGCGCCTTCGGCGGCGAGAAGGACACCGGCGGCGGCCGCGAGTCCGGTTCGGACGCGTGGAAGGTGTACATGCGCCGGCAGACCAACACGATCAACTACTCCGATTCGCTGCCGCTGGCGCAGGGCATCAAGTTCGATCTGTAACGCGGCGAGCGCGGCGGCCCGCACCCTGCGGCCGCCGCCCCTTTCCTTCTGCAAGGAGCGACAGCGATGAGTCAGGTGCGCGAGACCAATTCCCTGGCGGTGGTCAGCCTGGTCGCCGGGATCCTCGGCTGGACCCTGATGCCGGTGCTGGGCAGCCTCGGCGCGATCATCACCGGGCATCTGGCCCGGGCGGAGATCCGCCGCCAGCCGCAGCGCTTCCAGGGCGATGGCCTGGCGGTGGGCGGGCTGATCCTGGGCTGGGCCGCAGTGGTGCTGGCCGTGCTGGCGGTACTGGCCTTCGTGCTGTTCTTCGGCGGGCTGGCCTGGTTCGCCAGCACCCATTCGTGAGCCGGGACGCCGCCGCGCCGCGGGAACGCTTCAGCGACCGCGTCGCCGATTACGTGCGCTACCGCCCCAGCTATCCGGCGGCGCTGCTGGACTGGGTGCACGGCGAGCTGGGCGTGGCGCGCGATGCGCTGGTCGCCGACATCGGCGCCGGCACCGGCATTTCCACGCGCCTGTTCCTGCAGGCCGGGCATCCGGCCCTGGCCGTGGAGCCGAACGCGGCGATGCGCGAGGCCGCAGTGGCGCTGCTGCAGGACCTGCCGGGCTTCCGCGCCATCGACGGCAGCGCCGAGGCCACCACCCTGGCCGATGCCAGCGTCGACCTGGTCAGCGCCGCGCAGGCCTTCCACTGGTTCGACCTGGAGGCGGTGCGCCGCGAATGGGCACGCGTGCTGCGTCCGGGCGGGTTGGCGCTGGTGTACTGGAACTCGCGCCTGCTCGACGCCACGCCGTTCCTGGAAGGCTACGAGCAGTTGCTGCTGGAGTACGGCACCGACTACAGCGCGGTGGCCGAGCGCTACCACGACGATGCCACCATGCAGCGCTGGTTCGGCGCCGGCCTGCGCGGCACCGCGCAGTTCCCCAACGCGCAGCGCATGGATTTCGAGGCGCTGCGCGGACGCCTGCTGTCCTCCTCCTACGCGCCGCTGCCCGGCCACCCGCGGCATGCGCCGATGCTGGACGCGTTGCGCGCGCTGTTCGACCGGCACCAGCGCGACGGCGTCGTCGCGTTCCATTACCGCACCCGCGCCTTCGCCGGGACGCTGAACTGAGCCACGCCATGTACTCCCTCGCCCGACCGTTCCTGTTCGCCTTCGATGCCGAGCGCGCCCACGCCCTGGGCCTGCGCGCGATCGAACTGGCCTACCGCACCGGCACCAATCCGTTGCTGGCGCGCACGATCGCACCGATGCCCACGCGCGCCTTCGGCCTGGAGTTTCCCAATCCGGTCGGACTGGCCGCGGGCCTGGACAAGAACGGCGAGCACATCGACGCGCTGCTGGCGCTGGGCTTCGGCTTCGTCGAGATCGGCACGGTCACCCCGCGCGCGCAGGCCGGCAATCCGCAGCCGCGCATGTTCCGGCTGCCGCGGCAGCAGGCGGTGATCAACCGCATGGGCTTCAACAACCTGGGCGTGGATGCGCTGGTGCGCAACGTCGAGCGCGCGCGGCGCCGGCGCGGCCTGCTCGGCATCAACATCGGCAAGAACAAGGACACCCCGAACGAGGACGCCGCGTCCGACTACCTGCATTGCCTGGAAAAGGTCTATGCGCTGTCCGACTACGTCACCGTCAACATCTCCTCGCCCAACACCGCCGGCCTGCGCGAGCTGCAGGAGGAACAGGCGCTGCGGCAGCTGATCGCGCGCCTGCGCGAGGCGCAGGAAGCGCTGGCGGCGCGCCACGGCAAGCGCGTGCCGATGCTGGTCAAGGTGGCGCCGGACCTGAGCGACAGCGACATCGACGCGGCGGCGCGGGTGCTGTCGGACCTGCAGGTGGACGGGGTGATCGCCACCAACACCACCGTCGCCCGCCCCGGCCTGGAACACGAACCGCTGGGTGGCGAAAGCGGCGGCCTGTCCGGCGCGCCGCTGCTGGGCCAGTCCACGCTGGTGCTGCGCCGCTTGCGCGCGCGCCTGCCCGAGAGCATCCCGCTGATCGGCGTCGGCGGCATCCTCTCCGGTGCCGACGCGGTGGCGAAGATGGCCGCCGGGGCCGCCCTGGTGCAGTGCTACAGCGGCCTGGTGTTCCGCGGGCCGGAGCTGATCGGCGAGTGCGTGGAGGCGATGCGCCGGCGCCGCGAAGCGCCCAGCCGCGGGGACGTGGTCGTCCCATGAGCACGACGGCCTGGTCGCTCACCGCGCAGGCGCCGCTGCAGGCGCTCAACACCTTCCACGTCGCCGCGCAGGCGCCGTGGCTGCTGCAGATCTTCGCGCCCGAGGCGCTGCCCGAGGCGCTGCTGGCGCCGGAGCTGGCCGGCGCCGCGCTGCTGCCGCTGGGCAGCGGCAGCAACATGCTGTTCGCCGGCGATGCGCCGGGCGTGGTGCTGTGCTTCGCCAACCGCAGCATCGACACCCTGGAGCACCGCGCCGACTACGCCATCGTCCGCGCCGGCGCCGGCGTGGGCTGGCACGAGCTGGTGATGTGGTCGCTGGCGCAAGGTTTGTCAGGCCTGGAGAACCTGGCGCTGATCCCCGGCACGGTCGGCGCCGCGCCGATCCAGAACATCGGCGCCTACGGCGCGCAGATGGGCGAGTTCGTGCACGTGGTCGAGGTCTACGACCGCGCCGACGCGCGCTTCGTGCGGCTGGACGCGGCCGCCTGCGAGTTCGGCTACCGCGACAGTCTGTTCAAGCGTCAGCCCGACCGCTACCTGATCGCCGCGGTGGAGTTCAACCTGCCGCGGCTGCATGCGCTGCGCCTGGACTACGCCGGCATCGGCGAGGAACTGCAGGCGATGGGCATCGCCACGCCCGGCGCGCCCGACGTGGCCCAGGCGGTGATCAACATCCGCCGGCGCAAGCTGCCCGACCCGGACGTGCTCGGCAACGCCGGCAGCTTCTTCAAGAACCCGCTGCTGCCGCTGGAACAGGCACTGGCGCTGCAGCACGAACACCCGGCACTGCCGGTGTTTCCCGGCGACGACGACAGCCAGCGCAAGCTGTCGGCGGCGTGGCTGATCGAGGCCTGCGGCTGGAAAGGCTACCGCGACGGCGACGCCGGCGTGTCCGCCGCGCACGCGCTGGTGCTGGTCAACCACGGCCAGGCCAGCGGTGCCGAGCTGCTGGAACTGGCGCGGCGCATCACCGCTTCGGTGAGCGAGCGCTTCGGCGTCATCCTGGAGCCGGAGCCGCGCATCGTCGGCGCACAGTGGTAGCCGCGCCCACGCCGCTGCGCGCGGCGCTGCTGATGCTGGCCAGTACGATGGCCTTCGGGCTGATGGTCGTCGCGATCCGGTTGGCCTCGGCGCAGCTGTCCACGCTGCAGATCGCCTTCTTCCGCAACCTGTTCGGCCTGCTGTTCCTGTTGCCGATGCTGCTGCGGCCGGGCCGGCCACTGCCACGCACCGCGCAACTGCCGCGTTACCTGCTGCGCACCGCGATCGGCCTGGTGTCGATGCTCGCCGGGTTCTGGGCGATCGGGCATCTGCCGCTGTCGCAGGCGATCGCACTGTCCTACTCCACCCCGCTGTTCGCGACCCTGGCCGCCGCCCTGTGGCTGGGCGAGACGGTGCGCCTGCGGCGCTGGCTGGCGGTGCTGTGCGGCTTCGTCGGGGTACTGCTGATCGTGCGTCCCGGCGCCGCCGCGTTCAGCCCCGGCACCCTGGTGGCGGTACTGGCCGCGGTAATGAGCGCCCTGGTCGCGATCCAGATCAAGCAACTGGCGCGGGTCGACGCCGCCAACACGGTGGTGTTCTACACCTACGCGTTCTGGGTGCCGATGTCGCTGCTGCCGGCGCTGTTCGTGTGGCGCTGGCCGCACGGCATCGACTGGCTGTGGCTGCTGGCCACCGGCCTGTTCGGCACCCTCGGCCAGTTGCTGTGGACGCATGCGCTGCGCCTCGGCGAGGTCTCCGCACTGACCCCGATCAGCTTCACCCAGCTGCCGCTGGTGGCGCTGTTCGGCTGGTGGCTGTTCGACGAGACGCCGGACGGCGGCACCGTGCTGGGCGCGCTGGTGATCCTCGGCGCCAACGCCTACATCGCCCACCGCGAGGCGGTGCTGGCACGGCGTGCGGCGCGCGCCGGGGCCGGCACGCCGCCGACCCTGGACGCCTAGCGGTGCGCGTAACGCCGCGTCGCGCCGCGGCGTCCCGACGATCGCCGACACAGGCACAGCGCGCGGTCGCCGCACGCGGCCGGTGCCGCTACCATCCTCGCGCACTCGACACGGCGGCAAGCGACTCACGATGAAGACGATCGGCATGATCGGCGGCATGAGCTGGGAATCCACCCTGCCCTATTACCGGCACATCAACGAGACCGTGCGCGCACAACGGGGCGGACTGCATTCGGCCAAGCTGCTGCTGCACAGCGTGGACTTCCACGAGATCGCGCAGTACCAGCGCGACGGCGACTGGGACGCGGCCGGTGCCGCGCTGGCGGCCTCGGCGCGCGCGCTGCAGGCCGGCGGCGCCGATTTCCTGGTGCTGTGCACCAACACCATGCACTGCGTCGCCGACGCGATCGCCGCCGCGGTCCCGTTGCCGCTGCTGCACATCGCCGATGCCACCGCCGATGCGTTGCAGGCCGCCGGCATCGTCCGCGTCGGCCTGCTCGGCACGCGCTTCACCATGGAGCAGGCGTTCTACCGCGAACGGCTGCAACGGCGCGGCTTCGAGGTGCTGATCCCGGATGCGCCGGCGCGCGAGGACGTGCACCGCATCATCTACGAGGAACTGTGCCAGGGCGTGGTGCAGGCGCCGTCGCGGCTGCGCTACCGCGAGGTGATCGCAGGCCTGCAGGCGCAAGGCGCGGAGGCGGTGATCCTGGGCTGCACCGAGATCGGATTGCTGGTCGGCCCTGCCGACGCGGCGGTGCCGCTGTTCGACACGACCGCGCTGCACGCGCGAGCCGCCGCCCTGTACAGCCTGGCCTAGCGATGCGCAGCCAGGCCGCACATGCCGCCGCCAGCGTTCCGCGCGGCTGGACGCCGTTCCGGCTGAGCGCCCTGCTGGTGCTGGCGTTGCTGCTGTGGCCGGCGCTCGGCCGCTGCGCCGTCGCCATTCCGCCCTACACGCCGAACGTGGTCGACCCCGCCGGCACGCTCAGTGCGGACGAAACCCAGCGGATCAACGCGGCACTGCAGCGCCTGCGCGAACGCCAGCACATCTGGGGCGCGGTCTACATCGTGCCGTCGCTGCAGGACGAACCGATCGAGGCTCTGGCCGAGCGCGCCTTCCGCACTTGGCGGCTCGGCCGGCAAGGCAGCGACAACGGCCTGCTGCTGGTGCTGGCGATGCAGGACCGACGTTCGCGCTTCGAAGTCGGCTACGGCCTGGAGGGCGCGCTGCCCGACGTGGTCGCCCGGCACGCGCTGGACGATTACCTGGCGCCGCGCCTGCGCCAGGGCGATACCGCCGATGCGATCGTCGCCGCGTTCGACTTCATGGGCCGCGCCGCCGCGCAGGATCCCGCCGCCGTCGCCGAACTGGCGCAAGCGGCCGACGACGGCATGCACTGGCAGCGCGGCGCCGTCGCCTGGGCGGGCCTGCTGGCGCTGGTGTGGCTGCTGCTGCCGCTGCGCCAGGCCTGGACCGGCTATCTGCGCAGGCGTCTGCTGCGGCGGCATCCGCGCCTGTCGGACAAGCCCGAGGAACTGGTCCAGGACACCGCGCGCAGCGGTTTCTGGGCGTGGTTCATCCGCCTGTTCCTGAGCGCCAACCCCGGCATCTTCGTGGTGCTGCTGTCGGCAAGGTCGATGACGATGACGGTGATCTTCCTGGCGCTGGAACTGCTGATCCTGGTGTTGACCCTGGCCATCGCCGCGCAGCGCTACCGCTCGCCGCAGCGCTACAGCCGCTTCCTGCAGGCGCTCACACGGCGGCGCAATGCGCTGATCCGCAAGGGCCATATCGCCGAGACCGCGCCCGGCGTGTTCGCCTACACCGCCAGCTACCATGCCGCTCAAGCCGCCAGGGAACGCGCCGCGGCCGAGTCCGTGGCATCGTCCTCATCCTCGTCGTCCTCCAGTTCCAGCAGCGACTCCTCCTCCGGCGGCGGCAGCTCCGGCGGCGGCGGCGCCAGTTCGAGCTGGTAGCGGAGACTGCAGCGAACGCTCGAGCAACATCAGCACGGAAAATACTTTTCCCGTTTTAAAAATAGTGAGTGGGCCGCTTTGCACTTACATAAAGCGCTGCCCGCACCATGGGGCGGAAGAAATCAATTCTCTCCATTGGACGGACGTTCGCGAACAGCAGCTTCGAACCTTTCAGGCTGAGGATTGCCATGCGCGAGCCAGTCACATCCGAAAACCGCCATTTGCGCCCTACCCAACTCTTCTGCAGTGGCCCCAATAAAGCCGCTTCCCGGCAAACCCGACTCCTGCTGTACGACTATCGCTGTGAGCGGGGGCAGCTGATTTAGCAAGCAATACGACTGAATAGGCTCAAGTAGCTGACCGAGACCCGCGCGATGTGCGCCCGTGAGTGCGGCCAACTGGGAGTAGGTTAAAGACTGGCGATGGCGTGCCGCCCACGCCAGCACTGCCCAAATCTGACACGCTCGCTCGGATCTGGTCATGTGTTCATCCTTCGCAGGTTTTGGAGGCGACGGCACAGCGAGCGCCAGCAGTGTGGATTGGCCGCGTACTGGAAATTATGCCAACGCGCGCCGCGCGCGCCAGCGCGGCCGGCGCTCGCCGCGGAACAGCAGCAGGTACAGCCCCACCACCCACACCAGCGCCGCGCTCCAGCCGCCGAGGATGTCGGAGGGGTAATGCACGCCCAGGTACACCCGCGACACGCCGACCAGCAGGGTGAAGCTGCCGGCCAGCCACAGCACCGGCCAGCGCCAGCGGGTACGCCAGCTCAGCGCGATCAGCACCGCCGCCAGGGTCATCGAGCCCATCGCGTGGCCGCTGGGAAAACTGAAGGTGTGGTGTTCCGGCGCGATCGACTCCCACAGGCTGGGCCGGTCGCGCTGGAAGAACTGCTTGGCGCCCATGTTCAGCAGCGCCGAGCCAATGAAGGACAACGCGGCGAACAGCGCCTCGCGCCAGCGGCGCAGGCCCAGCAGCACCAGCACGATCAGCGTGTCCAGCGGGATCACGCCGTACTGATAGCCGGCCTCGGTGACCACGGTGAAGAAGCGGTCCCAACCCGGGCTGGTCAGGCCGCGCATGCTCCACAGCAGCGGCTCGTCGAAATACAGGTCTTCCAGCGCATGCACTTCGTCGGCGAGGGCCACGAACACGCCCAATGGCAGCAGGACTCCGGCGAACAGCAGCACCACGCGCCAGGCATTGAGCCGCAGCCAGCGGCGCAGGCCGGCCGCTTCGGCGGCGGACTCACCCGGTGCGGCGGACATAGGTGCGTTCGACGTACTCGTCGATCAACGCCACGAACTCGTGGGCGATGTTCTCGCCACGCAGGGTCACCTTCTTCTCGCCGTCGATGAATACCGGCGCGGCCGGCGCTTCGCCGGTGCCCGGCAGCGAGATGCCGATGTTGGCGTGGCGCGACTCGCCCGGCCCGTTGACCACGCAGCCCATCACCGCCAGGGTCATGCTCTCGGCGCCGGGATGGGTCACCTTCCACTCCGGCATCTTCGCGCGGACGTGGTTCTGCACCACCTTGGCCAGCTCCTGGAAGAACTCGGAGGTGGTGCGGCCACAACCCGGGCAGGCGGTGACCAGCGGAGTGAAGGCGCGCTGGCCGGTGGTCTGCAGCAGTTCCTGGGCGACGATCACTTCCTGCGTGCGCGACTGCCCCGGCTCGGGGGTCAGCGAGATGCGGATGGTGTCGCCGATGCCTTCCTGCAGCAGCACGGCCAACGCCGCGCTGGAGGCGACGATGCCCTTGCTGCCGATGCCGGCCTCGGTCAGGCCCAGGTGCAGGGCGAAGTCCGAGCGCTGCGCCAGGTCGCGGTACACCGCGATCAACTCCTGCACGCCGCTGACCTTGCAGCTGAGCACGATACGGTCGCGACCCAGGCCCAGCTCCACCGCGCGCTCGGCCGAATCCAGCGCCGAGCGGATCAACGCCTCGCGCAGCACCCGGCCGGCATCCCACGGCACTTCGCGCCGCGAATTCTCGTCCATCAGCTGCGCCGCCAGCGCCTGGTCCAGCGAACCCCAGTTGGCGCCGATGCGCACCGGCTTGTCGTACTTCAGCGCGAACTCGATCAGCTGCGCGAACTGGGTGTCCTTCTTCTTGCCGAAGCCGACGTTGCCGGGATTGATCCGGTACTTGGCCAGCGCCTCGGCACAGGCCGGCTCCGCCGCCAGCAGTTGATGGCCGTTGTAGTGGAAGTCGCCGATCAGCGGCACCTCGATGCCCATCATCCGCAGCTTGTCGACGATGCGCGGGATCGCAGCGGCCGACTCGGGATTGTTGACGGTCAGGCGCACCAGTTCCGAGCCGGCGCGCCACAGTTCGGCCACCTGCTTGACCGAGGAGGCGACGTCGGCGGTGTCGGTATTGGTCATCGACTGCACCACCACCGGCTTGCCGCCGCCCATGGTGACGCCGCCGATGCGGACCGGCTGGGTGAGACGGCGCGCCCAGGGCGCGGCATCGGCGGGGGGCGGGGGGCGGCTGACGGCATCGTACATGCGCCCATTTTAGCCTGC
This sequence comes from Xanthomonas sp. LMG 12459, assembly GCF_009192905.1. Lineage (NCBI taxonomy): Bacteria > Pseudomonadati > Pseudomonadota > Gammaproteobacteria > Lysobacterales > Lysobacteraceae > Xanthomonas > Xanthomonas sp. LMG 12459. Next base: position 56,115 of record NZ_NSGT01000024.1, on the reverse strand, counting down.
GCGGCCGCTCCTGCCGCACGCGCCGGCACCGCCGATTCAGCCAGGCGGCACCGCTGCGACGGTTTGTCGCAGGCAGCCCCCGGGTCCAGCGCATACGATGCGCAGCATGGATTCCACCGATGCCTCCTTCCTGCGCACCCTGTGCAGCCTGCGCTGGCTGGCCACCGCCGGCCAGGCCGCGACGATCCTGGTGGCGACCTGGCCGCTGCAGTTGCCGCTGCCGCAGGCGCCGCTGTGGGCCGGCGTGGCGGTGCTGGCGCTGTTCAACCTGTACGCGCAGCTGCGCCTGCGCCATGCCGACTCGGCCGCGCCGGCCACCGCCTTCGGCCACATCCTGGTCGACGTGACCGTGCTGACCTGGATGGTCGGCTGGAGCGGCGGCATCGGCAACGCCTTCGGCTCGCTGTTCCTGGTGCTGATCGCGCTGGCGGTGCTGGCCCTGCCGCTGCGCTGGGCGCTGGCGGTGGCGCTGGCCTGCGTGGCCGGCTATGCGGTCAGCGCGCTGTTCGGCCTGCCGCTGCCGCATGGCCCCTACCAGGCGCTGGACCTGCAGCGTTGGGGCATGGCCGCCAACTTCCTGCTGTCCACGGTGGTGGTGCTGGTGTTCTCCACCCGCCTGGCGATGGCCATGCGCGAGCGCGAACGCGAGCTGGCGCTGCTGCGCGAGCGCTTCACCCGCAACGAGGGCATCGTCGCCCTGGCCACCCATGCCGCGTCGGTGGCGCACGAGCTGAACACACCGCTGGCGACGATGACCCTGCTCACCGACGACATCGCCGAACAGAGTACCCAGCCGGAGCTGCGCGAGGACCTGGACACCCTGCGCGAACTGCTGGTGCAGTGCCGCGAACGGGTGCTGGCGCTGGCCGCACCGGCGCAGCGCGCCGGCGGGCAGACGGTGTCGCTGGCGCAGGTACTGCACCAGTGGCAACTGGTGCGGCCGACCGTGCGGCTGCGCCGCAACGACGACGCGCCGCTGCAGTTGCGGATGGAAAGCGCCATCGGCCATCTGCTGCAGGTCTTGCTGAACAACGCCGCCGACGCCGGCGAACGCGCCGGCCACCCCCAGGTGGACCTGAACGTGCGGGTCACCGGCAGCGAACTGGTCGGCGAGGTGCGCGACTACGGCGGCGGCTTCGACGCCAACCAGGTCGGCCTGCCGGCCACTCTGTTCCGCAGCGGCAAGCCCGAAAGCATGGGCGTGGGCCTGGCGCTGTCGCATGCGACCATCGAACGCCTGGGCGGTGAGTTGTGGACCGAGCCGGCGCCGGACCACGGCGCCCGGGTCGGCTTCCGCCTGCCGCTGCTCGCCCTGGAGACCTCCGCATGAACACCGACACCCCGCTGGGCCTGCTGGTCGACGACGATCCGCTGTACCTGCGCACCCTGCAGCGCACCCTCGCCCGCCGCGGCCTGGAGACGCGCACCGCCGACAGCGCCGCCGCCGCACTGGCGCTGGCCGCCGAGGCGCCGCCGGACTACGCACTGATCGACCTCAAGCTCGGCGACGAATCCGGCCTGGCGCTGATCCAGCCGCTGCGCGCGATCCGCGCCGACATGCGCATCCTGCTGGTCACCGGCTACGCCAGCATCGCCACCGCGGTGGAGGCGATCAAGCTCGGCGCCGACGACTACCTGCCCAAGCCGGCCACGGTGCCGATGATCCTGCGTGCGATCGGCCTGGAGGCCGAGGAGGACGACGACGAGGACGGCAGCGACGTGCCGGATGCGATGACCCCGCTCAGCCGCCTGCAGTGGGAGCACATCCAGCAGGCCATGCACGAGACCGGCGGCAACGTCTCCGCCGCCGCGCGCCTGCTCGGCATGCACCGCCGCTCGCTGCAGCGCAAGCTGGCCAAGCGGCCCAGCCCGCAGCGCGATCCGCCGCGCTAAGGCGGGCGGCGCGGCGCGGTGGCCTGAACCGCCCGTCCGGCTGGCGCTCAAGTCCCCTGGTACCGGGCCGATAACCCGGCATGCTGAAGTCTCCCCCACCCGCCTTGCTGGACGAGCCGCAACGGCTCAGCGCCCTGCGCCAGCTGTGTCTGCTGGACACGCCGGCCGACCAGGTCTTCGATCTGGTCACGCAGTTGGCGTCCCGCTACCTGCGGGTGCCGATCGCGCTGGTCTCGCTGATCGACGAACAGCGCCAGTGGTTCAAGTCCCGGGTCGGCCTGGAGGTTCCGCAGACGCCGCGCAGCCAGGCGTTCTGCGCCTACGCGATCCACAGCCCGGAACTGATGGTGGTGCCCGATGCCCGCCAGGATCCGCGTTTCCGCGACAACCCGCTGGTCACCGGCCCGCCGTTCATCCGCTTCTACGCCGGCGCGCCGCTGCTGATGGCCGATGGCGCCAGCCTGGGTACGCTGTGCGTGATCGACAGCGAGCCGCGCCACGAGTTCGACGAGGTGGCGCGCCGCACCCTGCAGGACCTGCGCGACCTGCTGATGGTGCGCATCGACACCCTGCGCAACAGCGGCTTCGTCGATGCGCTGACCGGCCTGCCCAACCGCAGCCGCTTCAACGACGACCTGACCATGTGGCTGTCGCTGCAGACCGCCGACCACCACGACACCGCAGTGGCGATCGACGTATGCGGCATCGACTATTTCCGCGACATGGTCAAGGCGCTGGGCTGGGAGTACGCAGAAGGTTACCTGCTGGCCGCGCGCGACCGCCTGCGCAAGGCCCTGGGCACCCTGCCGCTGTACCGCATCGACACCACCAGCTTCGTGTTCATCATGGAAGGCAGCGACACCGCGCATCTGGAGTACTGGTGCGAGCACGTCTGCGACGCCTTCGCCGCGGCGATCGACCACCAGGGCATTCCGCATGCGGCCAGTCCCTCGCTGGGCGCGGTGCGCCTGGACGGGGCGCTCAGCGCCAACCATACGGTGCGCTCGCTGACCACTGCGGTGGACATGGCGCGCCAGCGCGGGCAGCGCTGGAGCCTGTACGAGCGCAACCACGACGCCAACCAGCGCAACGCCTTCCGCATCCTGGCCGCCTTGCCCGAGGCGCTGGAGGCGCAGGGCCAGCTGAGCCTGCACTACCAGCCGCGGGTGAGCCTGCGCAGCGGCGAATGCGTCGGCGTGGAAGCGCTGCTGCGTTGGCAGCATCCGCTGCTGGGCACGGTGGCGCCGAACGACTTCATCCCGCTGGCGGAAAAGACCGCACTGATGAGCCGCATCACCGCCTGGGTGCTGCGCACCGGCATCGCCCAGGCGGCGCTGTGGCAGCAGCGCGGCTATCGCTTCAGCGTCTCGCTGAACGTGTCGGCGGTGGATCTGGAGCAGGTCGACTTCATCGTCCGCCTGCAGGCGCTGCTGCAGCAGCACGCGCTGGCGCCCGGCGCGCTGGAGATCGAATTCACCGAAAGCGCGATGATCCGCGATCCGCAGCGGGTCGCCGAACAGCTGCAGCAGATCAGCGCGCTCGGGGTGAAGATCGCCATCGACGACTTCGGCACCGGCTACAGCAACCTCGGTTACCTGAAGAACATCCCGGCCAGCGCGCTGAAGATCGACCAGTCGTTCATCCGCGCCCTGCCCGGCAGCCGCAGCGACGGCATGCTGGTGCCGTCGATGATCCATCTCGGCCACGACTTCGGCCAGCAGGTGGTGGCCGAAGGCATCGAGAGCGAAACCGTGTACCGGATGCTGCGCGAGTGGGGCTGCGACGAAGGCCAGGGCTACTGGATCGCGCGGCCGATGCCGGCCGAGGCGCTCGACGCCTGGCTGGCCGAGCCGTGGCAGGGCAGCGACGCCTGAGCGCACCGCGCCACGGCCGGCCCGTGGCTCACCAGAACACCGCGTACAGCGTCACCAGGATCGCGATCACCACGGCGGCGCCGAGCTTGAAGCCCAGCGTGGTGCCGTAGCGCACATCGTCGGTGCGGATCAGGTCGCGCGCCGGCGCAAGCGGGGTGAGCAGCGACACCACCACCGCCGCCACCAGCGACAGCACGAACACCAGGCCGATGCGGTCCATGAACGGCAGTTCCGGCCACAGCTTCTTCAGCGCGAACGACAGCAGCACCGAACCGATCGCCGCGGTCAGCGCGCCGGCCTCGTTGGCGCGCTTCCAGAACAGGCCAAGCATGAAGATCACCACCACGCCCGGGGTGAAGAAGCCGGTGAATTCCTGGATGAACTGGAAGCCCTGGTCGAAATTGCCCAGCAGCGGCCGCGCGGTGAGGATGCCGATCAGCACCGAGGTCACCGCGGCCACGCGGCCGACCCGCACCAGCTGCGGCTGGTCGGCCTGCGGGCGGAACTTGGCGTAGAAGTCCAGGGTGAAGATGGTCGCCACCGAATTGATCTTGGACGCCAGCGAGGCCACGATCGCCGCCACCAGCGCGGCGAACACCAGGCCGAGGATGCCGCTGGGCAGCAACTGCATCATGGTCGGATAGGCCTGGTCGGGCTTGGCCAGGTCCGGCGCCAGCACCACCGCGGCGATGCCCGGCACCACCACCACCACCGGCATCAGCAGCTTCAGGAACGCGGCGAACACCATGCCCTTCTGCGCCTCGCCGATGTTCTTGGCCGCCAGCGCACGCTGGATGATGTACTGGTTGAAGCCCCAGTAGCTGATGTTCATCACCCACAGGCCGCCGATCAGCACGCTCAGGCCCGGCAGATCCTTGTAGAACGGGTTGTCCTTGGACAGGATCATGTGGAAGTGCTCGGGGTGCGCGTTCCACAGATGCCGGAAGCCGGCGAGCACGCCGGCGCCGTCGCCGATCCGCGACAGGGTCAGACCGGCGACCAGCAGGCCGCCCAGCACCAGCAGCGTGACCTGGACGATGTCGGTCAGCGCCACCGCCTTCAGCCCGCCGTACAGCTGGTACACCAGCGCGAACACGCCGATCAGCGCCAGCGCCAGGTTCTGGTCCATGCCGGTGACCTGGCTCACCGCGATCGAGCCCAGCCACAGGATCGAGGTCAGGTTGACGAACACGTACAGCAGCAGCCAGAACACCGCCATCAGCGTGCGGATCCACTTGCCGTAGCGCTGCTCCAGGAACTGCGGCATGGTGTAGATGCCGTTGCGCAGGAAGATCGGCAGGAAGAACTTGCCGACGATCAGCAGGGTCAGCGCCGCCATCCACTCGTAGGAGGCGATCGCCAGACCGATCGCGTAACCGGAACCGGCCATGCCGATGATCTGCTCGGCGGAAATGTTCGCCGCGATCAGCGAGGCGCCGATCGCCCACCACGGCAGGGTCTTGCTGGCCAGGAAGTAGTCCTCGGCACTCTTGCGGTGCCCGGCCTTCTCCCGCGACACCCATTGCGCGAGCAGGAAGATGCCCGCCAGGTAGACCACCACGATCGCCACATCCAACGTCGCCAACCCCACTGCCTTCTCCTACGGGCCGCAGCCCTGTCGCACCGTTGTCCATGACGCCGCCCGCGTGGGCGGCGCCGCTCGTTCGATCAACCCATTCGCCGCCTGCGCCGCCGCTCAGTGCAGCGGGCAGTCGACCACGCTCTGCGCCTCGTTGCTGCTGCCCAGGGCGATCCGCGACAGCGACAGATCCAGCGCGCCGTCGCTCTCGATCAGCGGCAGGCGCTCGAGCCGGGTCAGGTCGGCACCGGCCACCGCGAAGCACTTCAGCGGCACGCCGAGGGTGCGCCACTCGCCTTTGGGCAGCGCAGCCAAGGCCTTGCCCAGATCCACGCGCGCGCCGCAGTCGTGGCCGCAGGCCACGCCGATGCGCGCGGCTGCGTTGGGCGCCGCGTCCACCTTCAACGTCAGGATCAGTTGCACGTCGCCATTGCTCTCGCGCGAGACGTCCAGCGGCTTGGGCAACACCAGCGCCAAGCCGGACTTGCCGCTGCCGGACCAGACGAAGCGGCGCGCATCCTCCTGCGCCTTGTGGTCGATCGCGGTGACCTTCAGCGATCCGTCGGCCAGTGCCGCCGGGAAGGTCGCCGCCGGCAGATTGGCCTGCGTGCCGCCGAACAGGATCAGGTTGATGCCCGCCGCCGGCTTGCCGCGGTCCAGGTACACCCCGCCCACCGCCTGCGCGCCGGACACGCCCGACACCTCGGACAAGCGGCTCAGATCGCCCTTGTCCTCGTAGGTGAGGCCGTAGCCGAAAGCGAACTGCGGGCTGTAGTTCTTCTGCCCGACGTTGTTGGCGAACTGCACCGCGGTGCGCGGCCAGGAGAAGCTCAGCTTGCCGTGGAAGTCGTACTGCACACCGCCGTCCGGCTTGCGCAGCAGCACGTCGGCGATGCCGGCGCCTTCCGAACCCGGCAACCAGGCCGCGACGAAGGCGTCGGCGGCGTTGATCTCGCGGTTCACCCACAGCGGCCGCCCGCTCAGGAACACCGCCACCACCGGGATGCCCTGGGCCTTGAGCGACTTGATGAGTTCCAGGTCGCTGTCGTCGCCGGGCTTGTACAGCAGCGTGGCGATGTCGCCCTGGAATTCGGCGTAGGGATGCTCGCCGAACACCACCACCGCCACGTCCGGCTTGCTGGTGAACTTGCCGTCCACCGCCAGCTCGGCACTGCCGCCGGCGGCGCCGACCTGCTGCTGCAGGCCCTCCCAGATGGTGGTGCCGTTGGGGTAGTCGGCGCGCTTGGTGCCGGTGCCCTGCCAGTTGAGGGTCCAGCCGCCGGCCTGCTTGCCCATGTCGTTGGCGCCGTCGCCGGCCACCAGAAGCTTGAGCTGCGGCTTCAGCGGAAGCAGCTGGCCCTGGTTCTTCAGCAGCACCAGCGATTCGCGCACCGCCTGCCGCGCCACCGCGCGGTGTTCGGGCGCGCCGAGCAGCTCGAACTTGCCGCCGAGCGGACGCTGCGACGGCTTGCCGGCCTCGAACAGGCCCAGGCGCAGCTTCACCCGCAGGATGCGCCGCACCGCATCGTCCAGCCGCGCCATCGGGATCTGCCCCGACTTCACCGCCTTCAGCGCGTTCTCGTAGACGCCCTTCCAGCTGTCCGGGGCCATCAGCATGTCCACGCCGGCGTTGAACGCGGCCGGGCAATCGTCGTTGCGGCAGCCGGGCACCTGACCATGGCCGTTCCAGTCGCCGACCACGAAGCCGCCGAAATGCATCTGCCCCTTCAGCACGTCGGTCAGCATGACCTTGTTGCCGTGCATCTTGACCCCGTTGACGCTGTTGAACGAGGCCATCACCGTTTGCGCCCCCGCCGCGATCGCCGGCGGATAGCCGGCGCCGTGGATGTCGCGCAGCTGCTGCTCGCTGATCCGGGTATCGCCCTGGTCTTTGCCGTCGGTTGTGCCCCCATCGCCGAGGAAGTGCTTGACCGAGGAGATCACGTGCGACCCGTCCAGGAAACCCGGCGTGCCGGGCACGCCCTGCAGCCCCTCGACCACCTTGCCGGCGAAGCTGGCCACCACCTCGGGCGACTCCGAATAGCCTTCGTAAGTGCGGCCCCAGCGGTCGTCCTGCGGCACCGCCACGGTCGGGGCGAAGGTCCATTCCATGCCGGTGGTGCGCGTCTCGGCGGCGGTGATCTCGCCGATCTTGCGCATCAGCTCCGGGTCGCGGGTCGCGCCCAGGCCGATGTTGTGCGGGAACAGCGTGGCGCCGACGATGTTGCTCTGACCGTGCACCGCGTCGATGCCGAAGATGATCGGGATCGCAGGTCCGGCACCGTCGGTCTGCATCGACGCCGTGTAGTAGGCATCGGCCAGCGCCAGCCACTGCGCCGGGCTGGCATCGTACTTGCCGCCGGGATCGGAATTGCCGCCGGCCAGCACCGAGCCGATGTGGTACTTGCGCACGTCCTCCGGGGTCATGCTGCCGATGTCGCCCTGCACGGTCTGCCCGACCTTCTGCTCCGCCGACATCTGCGCCATCAGCTTGGTGATGCGCGCCTCCAGCGCCGGATCCTCCTTCAACGGCCAGGCCGGCGACGGCCACCGGTCCGGATGGATCGGCGGCGGCGGCGCGGCCGCCGGTGCGACCGGCACGGAGCGACCGGGAACGGCGGCGGCCAACGCCAGCAGGCCAAGCGCAGCGGCCGCGGCCAGCGCCGTGCGAAGCGGCGCGCGCGCGCCAGCGGTCTGTGTGTGCAAGAGACTCCCTCCCAGGAACGGCGAACGCATGCCATGTCGCGGCCGGACCGCACACGCCGAGGTGCGGCCGGCGCCTACGCTTCCCGAATCGCCCCAAGCCTGTCAACCGCGGCGCGAGGTATGCCTCGATGCCGCACGGATATCGACTGACGCTATAGCGATGGAATACCGGGTTTGCTTGGGGTGACTGGCATGGACTTGTCTTGCTTCACCAGCATAGGCAGCGTCGCTGCGGAGATTTTGCTGCATCGCAGTAGAACCGACATTGCACACTGCGCAGATCTGGGACCGCATACGGACAGATGACGCACCTGATCGCTTGCCAGTTCGATGGCCTTCTTACCCCGTCATGGAGCATGGCCGAATCCGTGACGGTGACGTCTGGTAGGCAATCAATGTCGAACCGAGACGGAGTCGTTCGCCACAGGCCCGCCGGCACAAGGACCATTGCTCCTAGATCGAGGCTCTCAGTCGACAGGCCGCGATAATGTCCTTCCATTGCCCGGAGGCAAGCAATGACGCATCGAGATTGACCAGATGGTCGTTCTTGCGGAACGCGAACGCATACACCTGATCGAAAAAATCTGGAGAAAACAAACTTTCATAGCGATTAAAAGCCCCGTCATACATGCACAGGGAGAACCTGCAACCCTCCGCATCGAACATGCTTGCCAAAGCCCGATGAATTTCTGCAGAGATCACATCCGGAGCAGCCACGACCGTCTCGAGGAGCAATACGCCGTTCGGCCAATCGTCGCCAAGCATCCTGTAAACGGACGCTTCGCTCCGCGAACTGATATCCCGCTTCAGCGTTGCATATGCTCCCTGCAAGGAAGCTGCATCAAAAACACCGTAGCACAGAACGGAGAATGTGCTTGCGCCATAAACCGAGAGGAAATCAACGGCGCGCATAAATGTAAAAATCGAATTTATTCATGACCTATACACCTTCAATCCCAGAAAGGACGATACTGACCGCCTCATTCCCTAGGCCGCCTCAGCAAAGCCAAAATCAATCTCGCCGGACACATACCCACTAGATTTATTGCACGTACAGAGCTCATGCATGCCGAGCTCGATATACACGAGCAGCCAATAATCATTGCAGCCTTTTCCTAAGCCGCCAAGCATTAAAAAATTCAAATACTGTAACAGCAGAAAAAAACAAAGCAAAAAAAAGAAGAAGCTTCGCTAGCCACAATACATTTATAATCCATGCGATAGATGCCGCAACAGCAACAAACAAAATAAGCTTAATTCCACTACGAAAGCGAATCTCTGATTGCCTTATGCGAACCTCAATTCTCATCCCCTATCCTCCACAGCGGCACTACCACCAATAGCCCTAAATCCGAAGCTGACGCATACTGGATCCCCACTAATAAAACGCCCCGAATCTGTAGGGTAGTACCGCACCCGATGGTATAGAGCTCACCCGCATCCTGCTTCGGCTCCGTGTGCTGATAAGGGTGTCTCGCCCCCGCACTTGTTTGGTTTGTCCATCCGTAAGGACATAAGTCATATTGCTGGATCAAGGCCATTGACACGGGTTAATGCGCGCGTACTGTTCATTGTCTGCCACCTTTGAACTTTTTGGATTTTTCCGCCCGCACTGGTCGTGGCCGAAGATATAGACCACTGAAATGTGATCAGCCGGATGTCCATCAATGCAATAAAAATCCTATTTACCAATACCACCTCAGCATTAAAAAATTACGTACACTAGTCTTTTGGTAAAAATGTCATCTTCAAGCTCTCGTAAGTTTCCTTGTCTTGTATGCCGCCCTTCTCAGCAGCCAATTTACCCCAATGCAAGGCCTCGGGACCATTATTGTGCGACACGCAATCAAGGTAATAGTCGCGCATACCTCTAATTGCCATAAGCTCTCCGCCTTCGGCCTTTGAACGACTGGAAACAACATCAAATTTTCTGCAACTCCCATCCCCTGACACGGGAGCCACATTATCCTTAGGGCGATCAGATCTTTCACATGAAACCAAAAGTATAAGAAAAACCACAATCCCAGCCCTCAACATCATGGCCTTACACTCCTATATTCACCTGGATCATTTAAATCCATAGGGCCGTGGATATCGCTTTTATGTCCGTAGCGAGTCGCCAGCGTATCTCTAGTTGTATACCAGACGGACATCGTAGGTGCATCAACTTCCGTACCTCTAATTTTGGATAGACCTGTCATAACATTGACCATACCCGGCAACTCAGGATCCGCGCCAGTATTGCATGCCTTTAGAATTACAGGCTCGTCGTCCTTGCATCCCTCTTGCTTTCTGCGCAATCAGGCGGCCGACCTAGTCGTAGCCGTAGCCGATCTCGCCCAAGGCCGTGCCGTCCGAACTGATCATCCGCATCAAAATCACCCAACATTCCAAAGTTATTGACCTCAGATGATTGGCGACCATTATCCCGGGAGAGCCAGTGGAAAAAAAGCAAAAAACTCAATGCAGAAAAATAACCAAATCCTATTCAGCAAAAAAATAAACTCACCAAAACAGGAAGAGCAACAGCCATAGAAGAAGCCCCGCCTCCCACTACAATCTTTATCCACACTCACATCCGCTTATCACCCAAAACTAACCAACCTTGTTAAATATGAAAATATTATCATTCCATAACTTAGAGAAATACTCCAAAGGAAATTGCAAATCCGGGTGACTACCATCATCAAAAATTAGTCGCCACCAAGGAGTTAGGTATGCAACAGACGCAACCGGTACGCCGTTATTAATAACACTCAATTTTGAAATAAAGATATTTCGAACGCAATGCACCTCAACTCCACACCCAATTTTAAAAACCAATCCACCAACGTCGATAAATTTAAATCCATCATCTTCAAAAATATTATGCACTTTGGGTCACGCAATATTTTCTCCCAATCAACAAGCCAACCCGCTACATTCAAGCTCTTACCACCTGATGCAAAAAAATTTAACTCCCCACCGCTGTAGACAAAGACATCCTGCTCTAGCGGATCGTAAACCCTATAGCGACGAACCAGTATTTTATTGGCCACAACCACAATTACCTCCAATTCTTCCTGCGCGCGTTGCCGAACCCACTAAGCCGCCTCCTACTAAAAGGGATGTCCACCCAATGCTCGTTCTTCCTGCACCAGCAATTATGTCGGCGCTACTTCTTCCTTGCGCCACCAGGCCTTCATATGTGACGGCATGCCAATTTCTCAATGAGTAAGCGAAAGGTCCTCTGAAATAATTCTTCAGCGCGTTTCTTGCGATCACGCTTTCCTCTGCAGACAATCCCAATCTTGGAATCTGATGGGCTTTTGCCACGTAACCCAATCGACTCAGTGGCATAGCTAAACTATAAATAGCTCCGGCGACTTACCCACCAGAATAGTAACCTGAACATTTTTCAACTGCGCCATTAATACCCCATTGATCCCGGATGTAGTTCGTCAACCCAAATGACAACGAGTCGCCAAAACCTGCTACCGCATCTACTACCGGCTGGGGAATTGATGGCAAATCAAAAAGACCTAAAGGATCTCCATACATCAATGGGGAACCATGGACGTAGGAATATGCATTTGCTCCACCGGCCAACCCGATGGGGTCCTCACTAACAAAGTGCCCCAACTCTGGCCGATAGTACCGCGCCCGGTAGTAATAAAACCCGCTCGCATCCCGCTCCCGCCCCGTGTACTGATAGGGGTTGCTGGTCCCTATATTGGCTTGGCTGGTCTGACCGTAAGGGCTGTAATCGTAGCGCTGGATCAAGGCACCACTGGCGTTGGTGAGTGCACGCGTGCTGCCAAGCGCATCGCTCAGGAAGTACGCACGTCCGCTGGCTTCATTGCGCGCATAGCGCTCATCGATCCCAAGCCCGGTCAGGATCGGGTTGACGGTGCCACCCTGGGTTTCCTGCACCGCGTCCAGCCCATCGTACAGATAGCTGATCGTCTGCCCGCCTTCGGTCTTGCTCACTCTTCGACCCAGCGGGTCGTAGCCGAAACTGGCGATGCTCGCCGTTCCCTGTTTGATCTCCACCAACTGGTCGCGCGCATTCCAGACGTAGGTCCTTACGCCATCGGAGAGCAGGTTGCCGTTGGCGTCGTAGCTGAGCGTCTGGCCATCGGCCTGGGTCTGGCACTGCTTGTCGTTGACGCTGGCTGTTGGTGCTGTCGATTAATAAACATTACAACTTCCTCTTAAGTCGCCAGGCATTCCAATATTCAAATAATGCAACAACAAAGAAAAACAAAACAAAAAAATAAGAATTTTTGCCAGCCATAAAACATCCATAACCCAAGCAGCAGACGCCGTGACGGGGAAAAAAAGCAAGTTTAATGCCACTACGAACACGAACTTCTGATTACTTTATTCTAACATCAATTTTCATGCACCTATCCTCCGCAGCCGCAACCACTATTAATAGCCATGGTGACTGGAGTACCGTCTATCCCCAAAACGGAGATTTTTAGCCCCTATTCTGTAGCAACCATCACCGGCAGGAGCCGGCAGGGTGTCAATGAGCGGTTAAACAGCTCAATTTACATACTCGCCTCTCAAGAGTTGATGCCTCCCAAAAACCCTTGGCGACTCAAAATGCCACTGCTGTAAATTTCGCAACCCCTATCCATCGCAAATAATAATCCATAACAAAAACCAAAAATCCACCAAGATTTACTTGAAAAACTCCAAGTCTCGTATTTTGGAATAGCCTTCTGGATCCCAGAAGACCTCAGCCTGCTTCTCAGGCATCTCCAAGGAATGCAACCCTAATGAGTTTATATATCTGGATGAAAAATCAGGATTTATCGCAATGAATTTGTTTAAATTTCTCTCTAAATTACCACTATTTTCATATAAATATTTTGCATAATTTTCACGTTGCCGCAAAAAATCGTCCCTCCTTATATCAATAAAAATAGGATTTGAATTTAAACATATGTACATTCCATAACACAACTCGTCATCCACATTATAATCACCCAGCCTTCCAAAGTCGTTGACCTCAGAGGATATGCGACTAGTTACTTCAGGAGAGAAGCTGGACAGGAAGTAAAAAAAACTCAATGCAGAAAAAAGCAACCAAATTCTATAGCCAGCAAAAATACATACCCCGGCCAAAACAAGAAACGCAATAGATATAGATAGATTCCTGCCTCGCATCATAATCTTCATTTGCACTCACACCCATTCATCATCGCCGTTGGAATGGCGCCATAAATCCCCAACGTGGTAAATTTAAAAATATTGTACGCAATCCCACCATTCGACATGAGGTTATTTAGTCGCCCAGAGACAGGCAAGTAATTCCAACCGGCATTCGACCCACCAGCAGATCGGGGAGTGAACCAATGATGTAGCTCAAAACGTCCACGATAACCTCCCACGCTTCGCACCCTCGCTGATCACACGCCAATCCAGTACTGTCAGTCAAACTAATCGGATTGCCGTTAACATAGGCGTAAGAGTTTAAGCCTCCTGCCAATCCTATTGGATCCTCACTCACGAACCGACCTTGATTGGGAGAGTAGTAACGTGCTCGGTAGTAATAAAGCCCACTCGCATCCCGCTCCCGCCTCGTGTACTGATAGGGATTGCTGGTTCCTGTATTGGCCTGGCTGGTCTGTCCGTAAGGGGGGTAGTCATAGCGCTGAATCAATTCACCATTGGTACTGGTCAGTGCGCGCGTGCTGCCAAGGGCGTCTGTCAGGAAATACGCACGTCCGCTGGCTTCGTTCCGCGCATAACGCTCGTCGATACCAAGTCCGGTCAGGACCGCGTTGACGGTCCCGCCCTGGGTTTCTTGCACCGCATCCAGCCCGTCGTACAGATAGCTGACGGTCTGCCCGCCTTCGGTCTTGCTCACTCTTCGGCCCAGCGGGTCATAGCCGAAGCTGGCGATGCTCGCCGCTCCGTATTTGATTTTCTCGAACAACCGGTCGCGCGCGTTCCAGACTAGGTGTGCACGCCGTTGGAAAGCAAGTTGCCGTTGGTGCCGTAGCGTGGCGCCACTGGCTCTTTTAGATAGCCAAACTTAATAAATACACCTTCAAAAATCACCAAACCACAACAGTCGCGCTATACTTCACAGCAAAATCATAATTTTTCAATACGTCCACCCCTCCCCACCATGACCATGATAGTCACTAGAAATCGCCACCAACCATGACTTCATATCCGCCAAGAAATCAATTGAATTAAAATCAGAAAATTTCCTTTTCTTGAAATCCGCAGAAAGCTGCAAGAAAATCTGTTCCGCCACGTAGTTCATTCGATCATTCATTGACATTGACCCGGCGACCATCAAACGGTAATCCAACATTATATCAGTATACAACTCCCTTTTCTTCCTGTAGAACTTTGATCTTTGAGAGAACTCGAATTCAGGCTCTCTACAAACCATTATTAAACTCAACCTCTCCACTTCCCTCCCATAGAAACTCTGCTCAAAAAAGTCCACGCCCTCCAATAGAACATCAAGAATTCTAGGGATATACGTCTCCCAGTTTGCATCACAAGTCATCCAAATATCCATTTGCATCACCGCCTTATCTTATTACCCGCAGGAAGAATTCCATTTTGCACAGAAAAATTGTCAATCTTCATGCACTATAAGGCCGATGCTTCTATTTTTATCTGCATACTCTGGAACGTATCGAAGACGTCCCGCACCCAACCCATCCAAATAGATTTTTTATTATCGCATCGATGGATTCTGAGTGATCCCAAATTTCCACAATTAACTTTTTATCAAGCCAAGTCATTGACATCGTAGCTGAACGCCTGGCTGTTGGCCCGCGCCTGCCGGTTGCTGTCGTCGAAGCTGTCTGTGAAAGCAGCCTGCAGCTCATAGGAATGAAAATTAAAGGTCTGCCAACACACTAAAGCTAAGATTGCGCGCTAAATTTTTCGCAAAACAAATTTTTAAGCTTCAACTGAACAAAACCATACCCCAATACACTCCAGTTGCCCATATCAATCGGCTTTTCTTTAACTAAAACTTCACGCTCCACCGCCGCGGGATTTGAATCGGACAAATAAACCAACCAAGCCCTATGGGAAATCACTTCTTCTCGAACAAAAACAGGTACTGGCCAATGGACTCGCTCCCATTCTTTCAGACCACCAAGAATAGGCCAGTCACAATTTAGAAGAGCCAGGTCGCCTATCAGCCAACATTTCGAAGCGTCCGACGCCTTGAGATTCTCGACATCCATCAGGGAGGGAAGGGACCGATACAAGTCTCCAAAAAAATAAGCAAGTAAGACACCGCCTTGTGGCGCGACGCGTGCTACGACACCCACAGAGAAGCAGTTTTTTTCCAATGGTATAGAGAAAACTGAACCCTCTTTATAATTGACGCCTTTCAACCACCACCTCCCTCTTTCTTCAAAAATTCCTCAGCCGCTCTCATATACCCTTCCAACCTAGGGTTTTTCGGACTTATTCTATAAACAGCCTCGAAAGAAAAATCCTTCATAATAGGGTCACGCGCATGCTCCATTTGCCTTCCAATCAAATTACTCGTCCGACCTGACCTCATTACCATCCCATCAATATTTTTACACCACCTTTCGCCAGATCATCAAGCTGACTGTAACCTCCACCTAGTAATACCACGCCCGCAAGTAGCAATCCAACCGATGCAAACTTTGCGGTACGGCTTGCACACGGATCCAGCAATGTCTTGCCCGTATCGTAGATGTCATAAATACTTAATCCGACCTCGATAAGACCCCAAACAACAGGAATCAGGCACATTGGACAATTGCCGGAAGGATCCCGATAGCTCAACGGATCTCCATTCACACAAGCATATGAATTCATGCCTCCGGTCAGCCCAATCGGATCCTCACTCAGGAAGCGTCCAACGATGGAGGAGTAGTAACGTGCTCGGTAGCAATAAAGCCCGCTCGTATCACGCTCCCGCCCCGTGTACTGATAAGGGTTGCTGGCCCCTGTATTGGCCTTGCTGGTCTTTCCGTAAGGAGTGTAGTCGTAGCGCTGGATCAAGGCACCGCTGGCGTTGGTGAGTGCACGCGTACTGCCAAGCGCATCGCTCAGGAAGTACGCACGTCCGCTGGCTTCATTGCGCGCATAGCGCTCATCGATCCCAAGCCCGGTCAGGATCGCGTTGACGGTGCCACCCTGGGTTTCTTGCACCGCGTCCAGCCCATTGTACAGATAGCTGATCGTCTGCCCGCCTTCGGCCTTTTTGATTCGCCGGCCCCGGGTGATCGTGGTCAAAGCTATAGGCAGTTGCAGCACACAGTGTTTTCGGGGCAAAGCTGTCTTATGCAGTGGCCACAGCGATATTTCCTTTGGAACACCTAACTTTCTGGCAAACCCTCAAACAAATATTACTTGAAATAGCATCCACTGAGTTACCACCTAAAATCACGAGCTAAATTTTTGTTGCTACATTTTTCAATTTTTTGCGGCGACACGAATTTTCCAAGTAATGAATATAGCCCCTAATGAGATAACCAGAAATACACCACCTGAAGTCTTATAAAATAAACCACCTTCATTCCCTGGCCGCATAACCCATACCTGAGAAATTGAATCCAACATCGACGCCACCAAAGAAAAAAAAGCAAAAAAAGCCATCACACCCATATTTCTTGCATATTTGTGCAGCTTCGTGTCGCCTCTAGAGCCTATCACAATGGCGCATATATCAAAAATAAGCAGGATAGGCACAAAAAGCAAAAAAGCAACCTGAACTGTCATATTAGAACCTCATTAATAACACAATATCTAGCGACAGCTTGGCGAAGGGCACCAATCATAACCAAACCCCCCTCTACCAAAAAGGGAGTCATAAGTCTTCCCGCCAAATACGGCGCCCGCACCATTTTCACGAAAAACATCATCATGGAATTTACCGATATCTTTCATCCTGTCAAGCATTACTGGATTCTTGGGAGACGCCCCAGCTGAATTAAGCGCATTGGCGTGAGCCCTAGCAAGTGCAACTCGAATCTTCTCCATCTTCTCATACATGTCCGCATTGGCTTCCTTGCAGCTTTTCGCGGAACTCTTTTCAAGGATAGAATTTCCAAGGCGTGTATTAGTTATGCCGGACAACAGCCCTTGATTCAGTGCAACCTCTCTTGCCCTGCAAGCATAAAGGTCACCTCCAGTGCAAGCAGCTTGATAATAGAGCCCATAATTTCCCGAATTTGCGTAAGCTTGTTCCACAGGAGTTACCCAGCACCCTCGTTGATCACACGCCAATCCAGTACTGTCAGTCAAACTAACCGGATTGCCGTTAACATAGGCGTAAGAGTTTAAGCCTCCTGCCAATCCTATTGGATCCTCACTCACGAACCGACCTTGATTGGGAGAGTAGTAACGTGCTCGGTAGTAATAAAGCCCGCTCGCATCCCGCTCCCGCCCCGTGTACTGATAGGGGTTGCTGGTCCCTATATTGGCTTGGCTGGTCTGACCGTAAGGGCTGTAATCGTAGCGCTGGATCAAGGCACCACTGGCGTTGGTGAGTGCACGCGTGCTGCCAAGCGCATCGCTCAGGAAATACGCACGTCCGCTGGCTTCGTTCCGCGCATAGCGCTCATCGATGCCCAGCCCGGTCAGGATCGGGTTGACGGTGCCACCCTGGGTTTCCTGCACCGCATCCAACCCGTCGTACAGATAGCTGATCGTCTGCCCGCCTTCGGTCTTGCTCACTCTTCGGCCCAGCGGGTCGTAGCCGAAACTGGCGATGCTCGCCGTTCCCTGTTTGATCTCCACCAACTGGTCGCGCGCGTTCCAGACGTAGGTCCTTACGCCATCGGAGAGCAGGTTGCCGTTGGCGTCGTAGCTGAGCGTCTGGCCATCGGCCTGGGTTTGCCGGTTGTTGTCGTCGAAGCTGCCGCTGCGGGCCGCCGGCAGCGCCTGCGGGGCGAAGCTGCCGGTCTGCGCCACCAGGCGGCCGACCTGGTCGTAGCCGTAGCCGATCTCGCCCAGGGCCGTACCGTCCGGCTTGAGCCAGGCGATGCTGGTGGTCTGGTTGGCGGTGTTGTAGGCGTACCCGGTCTTGACGCCGTTGGGCAGCGTGGTCTCGGTGAGGCGATCGGCGGCATCGTAATCGAACGCCACGGTCTCGCTCCCCTGCAGCAGGGTGCGCAAGCGGTCGACGTCGTCGTAGCGGTATTCCAGTGCCGCCTGGTTGGCCGCGATCATCTTGGTACGGCGGCCCGCGGCGTCGTATTCGTAGACGATGTTGCCTTGCGGTGTGATGGCCTTGATGACCTGGTCGAACAGGTCGTAGTCCCAGCTCAGGGTACCCGCTGCCGAATCGACCAGCGCGACACGGCGGTTGCCGGCGTCGTAGGTGAAGGTCTGGGTGCGCCCGTCGGCCTCGGTGACCACCGACAGGCGCCCGAGCACGTCGTAGGTGAAGGTCTTTTTCTGGCCCTTGCGATCGGTGTAGCTGGCGACACGGTCCATGGTGTCGTAGGTCCAGGTCTCGGACTGGCCCAGCGCGTCGGTACGGGTCAGCGGACGGTTGCGCTCGTCGTAGGTATAGGTGATGCCGTTGCCGTGCGGCAGCAGGATCGCCACGACGTTGCCGTTCTTGTCGTAGCCGAACTCGGTCACGTTGCCGGCGGCGTCGTAGGCCTTGCTGACCCGGCCAAGCGCGTCGTATTCCTGGCGCGTGGCGTTGCCCAGGTCGTCGCGGCTGCCAGTTACCCTGCCGAGGCTGTCGTACTGGAAGCGGGTGCTGCGCCCCAGCGGATCGACCATGCCGGCCAGATCGTAGCCAGCGTACTGGAAGGCGATCGTCTGGCCGATCGCATTGGTCGCGCTCAACGGCAGGCCCGCGCCATCGCAGGCGAAGCGCGCCGTGCGGCCGCCAGGATCGGTGACCGCAGTCAGGCAGCGGTTGGCGCCGTAGTCCAGGCGCGTGACCCGCCCGAGCGGATCCGTCGCCGATTGCAGGTCGCCGTCACTGGTGTAGCTGAGGCTGGACACGCGCGCCTGTGTGGTGCCCGCCAGCAGCGTGACCTGCAGCGGTCGCCCGCCCGCGTCATAGCGATACTCGGTGCGACGGCCGAGCGGGTCGATACTGGCGGTGACCTGCCCGTAGGCGTTGCGCTCGAAGCTGTACGTCTGTTGCTTGTCGGTGCCATAGGCCAGGATGTCGGTCTTCGGATAGGCGCTGTTGCCGTCGAAGACGACGCGGCGTTTGCTGCCGTCCGGACTGGTGACGAGCACACCAGTGGTGCCGCCATCGACATGCGCATAGTCGATGACGAAGATGCCGCCATCGGCCTGGGTCTGCTTGACGACCCTGCCGGTGGACACGCCGTTGACGACCTCGAACTCGTTGAGCAGGACGCGCTTGCCGCGCGCGTCGGTGATGGACTGCATCCGATGCTGCGCGAGTGCGTTGTTCTGGGTTCTGGTCTGGTAGGCATACGCCTTGCTGCCGCCATCGGGGAACCCCACCGTGGCGAGCAAGCCATTGCTGTCGTAGGCATAGGTCCAGCGATTGCCGGCGTTGTCGGTGGCGGCCGCGATGCGATTGCGAGTGTCGTACTCCAGGCCGATATAGCGCCCGCTCGGCGACACGATGCGCGCGACCAGGCCGGCATCGTAGAGCAGCGTGGTGCGGTTGCCGTAGCGGTCTTCCAGCCAGCGCAGGCGGGTGTCCATGTAGCTGGAGAACTGCATGCGGCTGCCGTCGCGCAGGGTGATGCGGAAGCCGCGACCCCAGGGCTGCAACGGGTCCGGATCGTAGACCGATTGCAGCACGGCACCGGCATACTGCGTGGTCGAACCGGCTTGGCGCCACTCGCCACGCGGGCCGGAACCGGAGGCCCGATCGAAGCGGATATAAGCGCCAGTCGGCAGCACCAGATCGAGCGAATCGTAGGTGCCCCCGGGGTTGTGGAGGTAGTAGCCCCAGTTGGACGCGGTGCCGATGCCGAACTCGCGCTGCTTCATGTCGTGGGGACGGTAGCTGCGCGAGAGGCTCAGCGCCGTCACATCGGCGATCTGCAGGTCGGTTTCCGAATGGACGAATTCGCCGGTCTTCAGGTCGATGGGATCGGCCGCATTGGCGACGCCGCCGCTACCCGGGGTTCCGCAGCAATGCCCATCCGGCGGCAACCCGGCCTCGCTGGGCGGGTCGTTGCTGGGCACGCTGTACATGCCGCCCATGGTCTGGTGCAAGGCGACGCCAGGCTCGGGAACGAAATGCTTGCCGTCGGCCGAAACGGTGCCCTTGCCGTAGACGCGCCAGCCATCGCGCGGGTCGTACATCCAGAAATTGGCCTGGGTACCCGCGGCGTAGCCGTCGTAGTTGGGGTAGTAGACCTGAATGCCGTTGTTGGCGCCGGGGTCGAGTCCGCGGATCTGCGCGCCGCCCGGCTCGACCGTGAACGCCATCGGATGGTTTTCGGTGACCGGGAACGGCGCGCGATTGACAGGCGTCGGCACGATCGCCAGTTCGGTCACCAGGCGGCCCTTGCGGTCCAGCACGACGGTGCCCTTGGGAATGCGCAATTGCAGGCCGGGAATGTCCGGGTGACCAACGACCATGTCCTCGACGGTCGGCGACGGGATCCGGATCTTGTCGCGCGCAGCGATGCGTGGCAGATGCAGCAGATAGCCGAGTTCGTTCAATCGGCCAGCGGCGACTTCGGTGCCGACGACGAATTGACCGTATTCGGCGCCGGCCGTGTTGGCGGTGCTGCCGTCGACGTAGAGTTCCTGATGCCCCGCCGGCACATCGAACAGGGTGAACCAGCCGTTCTTGTCGGTAAGCGCGCGCTCCTTGCCGATGCTGACCTCGACCCCGGCCACGGGTTGCTGGTCCACCCGCACCACACGCCCGCGCACCATCGTCACGTGGAAGGTCGCGGCGATGCGCGCGATGCGCGCGTTATGTTCCGGCTGTTGCGAGGCGCCATAGATGCGCCAGCGGCTGTCGGTATTGTCCTGTCCCGGGTACCAGATGCCGTCCACCAACAGGCCGTGCGCGCGGCACGGCAAACCGTCATTGGCACAGGACGCCGGCGTGCCTGCACCGGTCATCTGCACGCTGGGTGCGGCGCCCGCCTCTGCAGGCGCGGCCGTTGCGTGCACCACCGGCTGTCCGTTGCTGTCGTACGCCGCAGTGCGGAAATCCAGGGCGATCAGCGGCACGGCATCGCCCGATGCGCCGCGCGCACCGTCGACCATCAGGGTGTAGCGGGAATCCGGGAACAAGGCCTGACGCGGCTGCACGAACAGCAGACGCCCCTGCTCCACAGGCGCGATGCGTACCGCGACGCGCCCCTCCGGACCGACCAGGGTGACGGTGCGCGCGGACAACGTGGGCATGTGCAGCGGACGCGAGAAGCGCAGCGAGAGCCGCGCGGTCGGCGCGACGCCGGCTGCCCCCTGCACCGGCACGCTGCCGGCGAGCCGTGGCGCGCCTGGCGTATCGGCGATGCTGGCCGGATACGGAAGAAACGCACCCGCGAGCGGATCGAACACGGCATCGCTGGCGATGCGCTGGGCGTTCCGCGACGCCGGCAACGCCACACGGCCATCGGCCAGCAGGCGCGAGCTTGCGTTGCCGCCGCCCGGCAGATCCGCAGGCAGGGTGATCGCCCGATCGCTGGCCTCGTCCCAGAGCTGCGCGCCAGCACCGGCGCCATCGCCGGTGCCGCCGGCGAGGAGCAGGCGGCCATCGGTGAGGACCGTGGCGATATGCCCATAGCGCGCACGCAGGCTCAGCCCCGTGGCCGGCTGCACGGAGGCGCTTGCCGGATCGAACCACGCGCCGCCGTCCTGCAGCCGGCCCTTGGCATCGCGGCCGCCCCAGACCAGCACGCGCCCGCTCGGCAGCAAGGTGACGCTCGCATCGATGCGTACCGATGGCAGCGCGATCTCGCGCGCGCGCTGACCGGGCACGCGATGGCGCAGAAAGCGCCCGTCGGGCGCCAGCGCCAGCTCGCTGCCATCGGCCAATGTGGTCGCATGCCACTGCCCGAGCACTGCAGGAACAGCGCCAATGCCGACGGCCGGCATGGCCGCCGTCGACCAGACCAGCTGTTGGGAGGCGGCCGTCGACGCCAGCGCGCCCAGCAGCCCACCCAGGATCACGCTTTTCCATGCGCTGTTGAACCACGTCATATGCTCGCTCCGCTCCATGCCTGCTTCCGTTCTGCGTCCGTTCGACGGAACCGCGTCGGTGTTCTAGGGTGTACTGTCCAACGTGATGTCCATCGCCGCGGTGACACCGTCCTCGGGCACGATCCGCAATCGATAGGTGCCGCTCGTCGGCAGCGCCGGGAAACTCAGGTCGCTGCTGCCGGTGCTTGCGCTGAACGATCTATAGAACTGCCCGTCCGGCCGGTACAGCGCGTAGGTCACCGGCCGGCCGACCGGCGAGGTCGTCTGATTGACCACCCGCATCAGTACGCCCTGCCCTGCCGTGCCGCTGAAGGACAGCGTGGCGGTCTTTCCGTGCCTGTCCAGCGCGATCGACTGCGGGACATCCCACGCCAAGGTGCCAACGACGGTGCTGGACACCGAGGCGGTCAGGGAGAAGCTCTGGTCTTCCGTCGAAGGGACCACCACGACGCCATAGCGTCCAGCTTGCGCGGCGTCGATGGAGAATCCGCAGCCGTAGGTGCGGAAGCAATTCGTATTGGAGACGACCTTGCTGCCGTCCGGACGATAAAGCGTTACATAAACCCAACCGAACCCGCTGCCGGACAATGCGATCTGATTGAGACCGAGATCGAGCTTCTGCCCGGCTTGAGCATCGAACCAGAAGTAGATACCTGCGCCGGGCGTGCCCGCAGCGAACGAGCGACTACCATCCACGGCCACCGGGGTGCCGGTGGACAAGGTGACGGTGGTGTCGACCGTCTGCCCATACTGCGGATCGACCACAATGCTGTACTGGCCGGTCGTCGGCAGGCTGCCCAGGCCGATCACGGTTCCTGTGCGCGTCGATCCGGACGTGAGCAAGGTGCCGTTGGGCTGGTAGACGAGGTAATAGCTGGTGCCATCCGCCGGCGCGGTCGTCTGCTCCTGGACCAGCACGGCAAGTTTGTCGCCGGCCTGCCCCTGGAAACGCAGCCGCGCATTCTGTCCGCGCCGGGCAACGGAAACGGCCAGTGGCGTGTCGCGCTGCAGGTTCAGGGGCAGATCGCTGGACAGCGTCACGTCATAGGTCGCCGCCTGATCGTCGCCCTGGCCGATCAAGAGCGCGTACTTGCCTGCCGCCAGATTGGCGAGATCAAAATCGCAGCCGCCACGTTCGACATCGCAGTAACTGCTTGCCAATGTGCTGCCATCGGCCTTGTAGAGAGTAGCGACGACGCGCTGCGCGCCGGGACCGACGACCTGGATGCCGCTGATGCCCAGTCCCAGGTTCTGCCCCTGACTGGCGACGAAAGAAAAGTGCTTGTACTGCGCCGGCAACCGGGTCACGACATGCGCAGGAGCGCCGTCGATCGGCAGCGCGACGCCCGAGGACAGGATGATGTCCGCTTCCAGCGGGCTTCCTGTCCGGCTCTCGACCTGGATTGCATACTCGCCAGACGTTGGAATATTGATCAGATTGATGGCATCGCCCACCTTGATGGTCGCCGCCTTCCAGGCAGCACCATCCGGCCGTAGCACGCGATACACCACATCGCGACCGGCGGGTAGTGTCGTCTGCGCCGCGACCAGCAGCATCAACGACTCGCCTGCCTGCGCCTGGAAGCGGAGCCGCGCATTCTGCCCATACCGGGCCAGCGCCAGATGTAAGGGCTGATCGCGGGTCAGCTGATCCAGCAACTCGGACGACAGCACTGCGCGGAACTTGATCGCCTGGCTCGCCGAGGTCGGTGTCGCCACCACGCTGTAGCGTCCCGCCAAGGTGTTCCTCAGCGGCAACGAACATCCGTCCTCGGCGTAGCAGATGCCGCTGTACAAGGTCGTACCGTTCGGGCTGTAGACGGCGATATTGAAGTAACTGCCCGAACTCACCGCGATGTCGGTGATCCCCAGCCCCAGATTCTGGCCGGCCTGGGTATCGATGGAGAAATGCACGCCCTGCCCTGCGGGCGCCTGGTAGCTGCCACCTGCGCCGTCCAGTTCGACATTGCCGTCCTGTCCCGTGGAGAGTTTCAACCGGGCCGACCACAACGCGCCGCCCACCGGATCGACGAACACCCGATAGCTCCCCGTCTCCGGGAGATTGGGCAGGGCCAGAATGACGTTGCCGCTGGCCGTCACGTCCTTCCACAACGCGCCGTTCGGCCGATACACCGCATAAACCACGTCGCGGCCTGTCGGCCTGGTCGCAGCGTCAGCGACGAGCAAAGCCAGGCTCTCGCCGGCGGTCCCGGCGAACGTCAGGCGCGCATTCTGGGCATAGCGCGAGATGTTCACGGAACTCAATGCATCCCTCTGCAGGAAGCCGGCGACCTCCGTGGAGAGGGTCGCCTTGAACGCCATGCTCTGGGAGCCAGATTGCGGACTCACGGTCACGCCATAGTTGCCCGCGGCGAGGTTGAGCAGATTGAAGGCGCAGCCATTGGCGGCATAGCAGGTCGCGGTCGTGAGCGTGGAACCGTTGGGATTGGCGATCTTGACGTTGACATAGGTCCCGCTGCTCAGGTTCAGATCGCCGATGCCCAATCCCAGGTTCTGCGAGGCCGCTGCGCTGAAGCTGAAGAACACGCTTTGACCGGCGGCGGCGCTGTACTCGCCGCTGCTGCCATCCAGTTGCAGCCCACCCGCACTCCCGGTCGTCACCAGCACCTTGGCGGCCACGGTGGCGCCATAGCGCGGATCCACGAACAGTCGGTAAGTCCCGGCGATAGGCGTATTCATCGTCAGGGTGCCCGAGCCAGACACCGCCATCGACGACAACGCCGTGCCATCGGGCCGGTACACGCGGTAGTACACCACGCCGTTCGCCGGCGTCGTGGTCTGCTCCGACACCTGCAGTGCCAATGCGTCGCCGGCACCCGCCTGGAACGACAGCACTGCGTTCTGCCCGCGCCGGCCGATGCCGACCTGGCTGACCGCATCCCGCGTCAAGGAAAGCGCCAGGTCGGTGGACAGGGTCGCCTTGAAGCGCATCGTCTGCGTCGTCGTGGCAGGGGCGACCAGGACGCCATAACGTCCCGCCGCCAGTTCCGGCAGATTCACATCACAGCCGTCGTTGGCCACCTCGCAGGCGGCACCGGCCATCGGCGTGCCTGAAGGGCCATAGATCGTGACGTTGAGCGGGCCGCTTTCGTTGGACTGCAGCTCGCTGATGCCGAGCCCCAGGCTCTGCCCGGCGGTCGCGGTAAAGGTGAAGTACACGCTGTCGCCCGGCAGTTGCGTTGCGAATGCGCCGGTGGCGCCATCGATCCCACTACCGCCACCACCTGCGTCTCCGGTGCTGAGCCGCGTCTGCAACCGCACGGTTTCTCCGAATCCGGGATCCACCAGCACCTGATAGGTGCCGCTGGTCTTCGCCGTCACGTAGGTGGTACCTGCGGCGCGCACCGCCATCGAGGCAACACTGGTGCCATCAGGCGCGTAAACGCGGTAGTAAACATCGCGGCCGGCGGGCGCGGTGGTCTGGCCGGCGACTTGCAACGCGAACGCCTCGCCCGCCGCGGCCTCGAACGACAAACGCAGATTCTGGCCTCTACGCTGTGTCTCCACGACCACATCCTGGTCCTTCGGCAACGCCTGCACCAGATCCGATGAGAGCAACAGATTCAGGCGCATTGTGCGTGCGCCGCTCGTACCGGGCGTCAGCAGCACCTGATACACGCCGGTCCTGGGCGCGGCGATGTTGAGTGCGCAGCCGTTGTTGGCCTGATTGCAGTACTGATAGCCAAGATTGACGCCGTCGGCGTCGAAGACCTGCGCCAAAGCTGTTCCCCACCCGCTGCCGACCGGCGACTGCTCGGTCAGCGCCAGGCCCAGCCTGCTCCCGGCCTGGGCCAGGAAGGTGTAGCGCTTCGATTGCGCGGCGATCGACGTGGCGACACTGGTTTCGGCGCCGTCCAGCGCAAGCCTCCCGGCATGCTCCACTCCCATCTTCCAGCTGGCGGAGGAAGTACTGGGGGTGAGCAGCAACAGGTAAGTGCCGCCCACCTTCAACCGCGGCAGATGCAGGGTGGGCTGGTTCGCATTCACCAGTCCACTGGCGATCTCCACGTTATCGGTGCCGAACACCAGGTAGTTCAACGTCGTGGACCCCAGCGACTGGAATTGCGCGCTGAGGTAATCGCCGGCCATGCCGGTGAACAGGACCGCGGCGGACCCACCCGCGTTGGCGACCGCGACGTCGACCGCGGCGGCGTCCAGGGTCAGGCGCGTGACGCTGGCGATGCCGACGGACGACACACTGCTTGGCACCACCAGCACATCCTGGCTGCTGGTGGCGCTGCCGTAGGGCGTGGTCACGGTCACCGGCCCGCTGCCGCTCCTGCCCGGCACCGGAAAGACCAGGCGCGTGCCGGTGGCGCTCGACAGCACCGCGGTCTTGCGATCCAGCTTCGCCGTGGTCTGCCCGGCGACCGGGACCAGGTTCTGTCCGTCGACGGTGATCGCCGTACCGGCGCTGGCGATCAACGGCGATATGCCGGTGATGGTCGGCTGACGGAGGTTGGCATCGACCACGAACTGCTGCGCACTGCTCGCGCTCTGTCCAGCCACGGTCACGGAGATCGGGCCGGTACTGGCGTTGGCAGGCACGAGCACGGTCAACTCGCGTGCGCTGGCAGCCACCACCGTGGCCGCCTGCCCATTGAAAGCCACGCTGTTGGAGGACGCAGCGGTGGAAAATCCCTGCCCCTGGATCAGCACGCGATCGCCCGCCGCACCGCGCCCCGGACTGAAGCCCAGCACCGCCAGGGTTCCGCTGGAGACGCGTTCGACGGCGACGATATTGCCCATCGTGTCGTAGCGATAGCGGGCACTGGCACCGGCATCGTTGCTGACCGCGACCAGACGCCCCTGCGCGTCGTAGACGTAGGAGGTGGCACCAGACGTGCAGGCCAGAAGGGTGAGCAACGAGGCCGCCACCGTTCTGCCCACGATGCGCCGCCAACCGCGCGCGTGCACATGCGCCGCACGCTTCAGCAAACCCACGACCGAGCCCATCCCTGCGCCGCGACGTTCCATGCTTTCATCCCTGAAGACTGGCCACGATGGCCGGCTGTCCGTATGCTGACCTTGCTTCGTGCATTCAGCCTGGATATAGATATCCGACAGTGGGGACAGGAGTCAACAGCGTCATGCCAAGGAACTGGCGTCATCACATCGTCATCTGCATGCGCCTGTGGTCGGCCGCCCTGGTCTTGGTGCTGACCGGGTGTGGTGGCGATCAGCACGACACGGCGGCAGCGCGGATCGCGCTTGGTCAGGCGCTGTTCCACGACATGCGGCTCAGCGCGGATGGCAAGACCAGTTGCGCAAGCTGCCATCGCGCCGAGTTGGCCTATACCGACGGTGCCGCGGTGTCCACCGGGACGGGCGGCCAACACGGCACACGCAACGCGCCCAGCCTGCTCGACAGCCGCTTCATGACCCACTTTTTCTGGGACGGACGCGCAGCGACACTGGAAGAGGCGGTCCTGCAACCATTGACCAACCCGCGCGAGATGGGCCTGGCCGATCGGCAGGCCGTGCTGGCCCACCTTGCCCGCGACCCGCGCTACGCGTCACTGTTGCATGCAGCCGCCGGCGAGGACGACGGCGACATCCAGGTCGTGGCCGCCGCGCTCGCCACCTACATCCGCGCCTTGCCGGCGCCGCCCACGCGCTACGAGACGTACCGGACGACGCATGGCGCGCGCGCATCGCTGAGCGAGGACGAACGCGAGGGATTGGCGCTGTTTTCCGGCAAGGCCGGCTGCGTCGATTGCCACCGGCTGGACGGCACGCCTGCGACCACGAGCGATCAGCGCTTCCATCACGCCGGCATCGGTTTCAACCAGGTCGCCGGCAACGTCGCCGCCCTGCTCGACGTACTGGAGCGACAGAAGCGCGAAGGCAGGAGCCTGGGCGATTCCATCCTCTCCGACGTTCGCGTGGCGGAACTGGGCCGCTTTGCGGTGACGCGGGCGCCGCAGGATCTGGGCGCCTTCCGCACCCCGTCGCTACGGACGGTCGCCGATACTGCGCCCTATATGCACGACGGCAGCATCGCCGATCTGCCGGCGGCGGTGGAACACGAGGTCTACTATCGCAACCTCGCCCGCAATCGACCGATCAGTCTGACCGCGGAGGAGAAGCACAAGCTGGTGCTGTTCCTGCAGGCGCTGTCCAGTACGGGCGCCGCGCCGCGCTAGGAGCCCGTACGCGGCGCGCTGTTCGCCGGCTCCATCACGTCGACGTCCTGCTGCGAGGCGAGCTTGCCATCGAGCGTCACCTCCAGCATGTAACGCCCCGGCGGCCAGCCGGCCGCGTTGTCGAAACGCAGCGACTGGAGCTGACCGGAGCGGGTCATGGCGCGCTCCACCAGCCCGACCTGGCGACCATCGCGCAGATCCAGCAAGCGCGCTTTCAGGACCTGTCCCTGGGCAGCGCCGCGCAGGGCCACGTTGACCAGGATCGGCGCATCGCTGGTCTGCGGCACAGGCCTTCCGTCGCGCATCGCGCCGATCCGGACCTCGACGACGTGCAGCGGTTGCGCCGCAGTGGCCGGATTCTGCTCCGGAGCCTGCCGCTGGCACGCCCCCAGGCTCAGCACCGCCGGCAGCAACATCCAACACACCATCCTTTTCGCGTTCATCATCCCTGCTTCCTTCCTGGACCGGAGATTGCCATTGCGATGCACGCCCGCAGGCCGCATCGTTCCTCGCGAACGCACGGCGGCGAACGGCCCCGTGCGCTTCGCTTCGCGTCAGCCCTGCAACCGCCCCAGCACAGCGCGCGTCACCGGGTCGGCGATCTCGGTGGACTGGCCCTGCAGCGCCGGCAGCAACTGGCTCGCCAGCTGCTTGCCCAGTTCCACGCCGAACTGGTCGAAGGCGTTGATGCCCCAGACCACCGACTGCACGTACACGCTGTGCTCGTACATCGCGATCAGCGCGCCCAGCGCCTGCGGGGTCAGCGCGTCGAGCAGGATCAGCGTGCTCGGGCGGCCACCCGGGTAGTCGCGGGCCGGATCGTCGCTGCCCTGCCCGTTCGCCAGCGCTTCGGTCTGCGCCAGCAGGTTGGCCAGCAGCGCCTGGTGGTTGACGGTGTACGGGTCGTCGTTGCGGATGCAGCCGATGAAGTCGGCCGGCACGATGCTGGTGCCCTGGTGCAGCGCCTGGAAGAAGCTGTGCTGCACGTCGGTGCCGGCGCCGCCCCACCACACCGGCACGGTGTCGGCCTCGACCGGGCTGCCGTCCAGGCGCACGCGCTTGCCCAGGCTCTCCATCACCAGCTGCTGCAGGTAGGCCGGCAGCAGCGCCAGGCGCTGGTCGTAGGTCATCACCGCCTGCGTCGCGTAGCCGAGCAGGTTGCGGTTCCACAGCGTGGTCAGGCCATGCAGCACGGCCACGTTGCGCTCCAACGGCGCGTTCAGGGCGTGGTCGTCGAACTGCGCGGCGCCTTCCAGCAGCTGTTCGAAGGCATCGGCGCCGATCGCCAGCGCGATCGGGAAGCCCACCGCCGACCACAGCGAATAGCGGCCACCCACCCAGTCCCACATCGGCAGCACGCGGCCGGCAGCGATGTCGAAGGCCTTGGCGGCGCGCTCGGGGTTGGCGCTGACCGCGTACAGGCGCTCGCTGCCGCCCAGCCAGTCGCGCAGGATCTGGCCGTTGAGCAGGGTTTCCTGGGTGCCGAAGGTCTTGGAGATCAGCACGCCGGCGGTACGCGCCGGGTCCAGCGTGGCCAGGGTGCGCTGCATCGCTGCGCCGTCCACGTTGGAGACGAAGTGCACGCGGAAGCGCGCGCCGGTGACCGGACGCAGCGCGTCGGCGACCAGGCGCGGGCCCAGATCGGAGCCGCCGATGCCGACGCTGACGATGTCGGTGACCTCGGTCTGCGCCAGTGCGTCGATCAGCGCACGCATGCGCTGCTGCACCTCGCGCGCGCTGGCGTGGGCCTGGCTGGCCACCGGTGCGTCGGTGAGGTCGCCGCGCAGCGCGGTGTGCAGCGCGGCGCGGCCTTCGGTGACGTTGACCGTCTCGCCACGGAACAGACGCTGGAAGGCGCCGGCCAGGTCGTGTTCGGCGGCGAGCGCGAGCAGCGCGTCGAGCGCGGCGCGGTCGTACTTCTGCCGGGCGAAATTGAAGTACAGCGGTCCGACCTGCAGCGCCAACGTCTCGGCACGGCCGGGTTCGGCCGCCAGCAGGTCGGGAAGGCGCGCCCCGCGCAGGCGCTGGGCGTGGGAATGCAGTGCGTCGAAACCGGTGGACTGTGTCATGCGGCCTGCTTTGGGATGCTGTGGTTGGTGTGGGTGATCTGATTGTTGCCGTCCACGTAGACCAGGGTCGGCTGGAAGCGCGCGGCTTCCTCTTCGCTCATGCCGGCGAAAGCGGCGATGATGATCAGGTCGCCGACCTGCACGTGGCGCGCGGCGCCGCCGTTGAGCGAGATGATGCCGCTGCCCTCGTCGGCGCGGATCGCATAGGTGCTGAAGCGCGCGCCGTTGGTGACGTCCCAGATGTGCACCTGCTCGAATTCGCGGATGCCGGTCGCGTCCAGCAGCAGCCCGTCGATGGCGATCGAGCCTTCGTAGTTCAGCTCGGAATGGGTGACGGTGGCGCGGTGGATCTTGGTCTTCAACAGGCTCAGTTGCATGGCACGGGACTGCGGTCAGGAAAGACGCGCAGTTTAGCAGCCGAGGGTTAGGTGGCGGTGGTGAAGGGCGGCCTCAAACCGTCGCAGGAGCGGCTTCAGCCGCGACCGGCGATCGCGGGAAAGCCCGGTCGCGGCTGAAGCCGCTGCTACGACGACGGTGCCGCGGCCTGCCGCGCTCAGAATTCCAGGTTGTCGATCAGCCGGGTGCGGCCCAGGCGCGCGGCGATCAGCGCCACGCGCGGGCCGGTGCCGTCCTGCGGCTCGCTCAGGTCGGGCGTGCGCAGCACGCTGTAGTCGACCTCGAACCCGGCCGCCTGCAACTGTGCGGTCGCCGCCGCCTCCACCTCGGCGCGCGGGCGCCCGGCCAGGTGGGCCTCGCGCATCGCCAGCAAGGTGCGGTGGATATGCGTGGCACGCGGCCGCTCCTCGGCCGACAGGTACTGGTTGCGCGAACTCATCGCCAGGCCATCGGCCTCGCGCACGATGCCGCCGCCCAGGATCTCGATCGGGAACGCCAGGTCGGCCACCATCTGCCGGATCACCGCCAGCTGCTGGTAGTCCTTCTTGCCGAACGCGGCCAGATCCGGCTGCACCTGGTTGAACAGGCGCGCCACCACGGTGCACACGCCATCGAAATGGCCGGGCCGGCAGGCGCCTTCCAGCACCTCGCTGACGCCCGGGGTGTGCATGCGCAGCGCCAGCTCCACGCCCAGCGGATACATGCTTTCCACCGTCGGCAGCCACAGCACGTCGCAGCCGGCGCCCTCCAGGCCACTGGTGTCGGCTTCCGGGGTGCGCGGGTAGCGGGTGAAGTCCTCGTTCGGGCCGAACTGGGTCGGGTTGACGAACACGCTGGAGACCACGCGGTCGGCGTACTGTCGCGCCAGCATCACCAGCGAGAAATGGCCGGCGTGCAGGTTGCCCATGGTCGGCACGAAGGCCACGCGCAGGCCCTGCCGCTTCCAGCCGGAAACGATGGCGCGCAGTCGCGCCAGGTCGGTGACGGTCTCGATCATTTGGCGTAGGCGTGTTCGGCGTCGGGGAAGGTGCCGGCGCGGACCGCGTCGGCATAGGCGCGGGCGGCACCGGCGATGGAGCCGCCTTCGGCCAGGAAATCCTTGACGAAGCGCGGGCGGCGGTGGCCGCTGTCCAGGCCGAGGAAGTCGTGCATCACCAGCACCTGGCCGTCGCACTCGGGGCCGGCGCCGATGCCGATGGTGGGGATGTCGATCTCGGCGGTGATGCGCGCGGCCAGCGGCGACGGCACGCATTCCAGCACCAGCAGCGCGGCCCCGGCCGCGGCGACCGCCTTGGCGTCGGCCAGCAATTTGGCCGCGGCGGCCTCTTCGCGGCCCTGGATCTTGTAGCCGCCGAAGGTCAGCACCGACTGCGGGGTCAGGCCCAGGTGGGAGCACACCGGGATGTCGCGTTCGCTGAGGAAGCGGATCACCTCCAGCTTGTGGCCGGCACCCTCGAGCTTGACCATCTCCGCGCCGGCCTGCAGCAGCCGGGTCGATGCGTCCAGCGCGCGCTCGGGCGTGGCATCGGACTGGAACGGCAGGTCGGCCACCAGCAGCGCGCGCTGCAGCACCCGCGCCACCGCGGCGGTGTGGTAGACGATGTCGTCCACGCTCACCGGCAGGGTCGAGTCGTGGCCCTGCACCACCATGCCCAGCGAATCGCCGATCAGGATCAGGTCCACGCCATTGGCGTCGAAGGTTCGCGCGAAGCCGGCGTCGTAGGCGGTCAGCATCACCAGCTTCTGCTGGCGGCGCTTGGCCTCGGCCAGGGCGGGAACGGTCCAGGGCTTGCTGTCGGCGTGACTGCTCATAAGCTCATGTGCTGCGGTAATGAGCCGAGCATTATCTACCGATTGGCACGATCCCGCCGGTTTCGATGCGGTCGCGTGCGTCACGCACCGTTCCATGGCCCGGAATCGCCGTCTCCGCGGCGATCTCGGCCAGCGGCAGCAGCACGAACGCACGCTCGTGCAGGAACGGGTGCGGCACCTGCAACCCCGGCAGGTCGATCACCGCCTGGGCATACAGCAGCAGGTCCAGATCCAGCGTGCGCGGGCCCCAACGCTCGCCGGGCAGGCGCTGGCGGCCGTGGCGGTGTTCCAGGTCCAGCAGCGCCTGCAGCAGCTCCGGCGCCGGCAGCGTGGTGCTCACCAGCGCCGCGGCGTTGATGAAGTCCGGCTGGTCCTCGCGGCCCCAGGCCGGGCTGCGGTACAGCTGCGAGGCACGCAGCAGGCGGGTCTGCGGCAGCGTGTCGAGCGCGGCCAGGGCCGCGCGCAGGGTCGCCGCGGCGTCGCCAAGGTTGCCGCCCAGGCCGATGCAGGCCTGGACCGGCGCCGGTCTCGCGGCGCTCACTCGACGGGCGTGGCGGCGTCCGGGCGGCGGCGCCGGCGCCGGCGGCGCTTGGGGGTCTCTTCGCTGTCGGCCGGCGGCGCGAACGCCAGCTCGTCGCCGGCGTAGTCCACCTCCGGATCGAAGCCGCGCGGCGGCGGCGCGTAGCCGGGCTGCTGCTGCAGTTCGCGCCAATAGGCGATGTCGGCCGCGTGCTCGTCCGACGCGGACTGGCGCACGATCAGGAAATCGAACGCAGCGCGGAAGCGCGGATGCGACAGCGTGCGCACCACCCGCTTGCGCTGGCGCGAGGTGAAGCGCGACTGCAGCAGCCAGATCTCCTGCATCGGCAGCGAGAAGCGCCGCGGCAGCGCCACGGTGCTGAGTTGGTGCAAGGTCACCCGGTCGGCGGCGCGGCGTTGCGCCTCCTCCATCTGCATGCCCTGCTTCTGCAGGGTCATCAGCGCGCGGCAGTAGGCCGGCCACAGCAGCAGCGCGAACAGGAACGCCGGCGACACCGGCTCGTCGTTGGCGACGCGGTTGTCGGTGTTGCGCAGGCCCTCGATCAGCATCCGCCGCAGCGCGCCGCTGCGGTTGGAGCGCAGCGCCGCCGCGCTCTCCGGGAACAGCGCGGCGAGCAGGCCGTGCCGCTCCAGCCCCTCGAAGCTGGCCACGCCATGGCCGGACAGGAACAGCTTGAGCACTTCCTCGAACAACCGTGCCGGCGCGGCCTCGGCCAGCAACCCGGCCAGGCGCGGGATCGGCTCGGCGGTGCCGGCCTCGATCTCGAAATCGAGCTTGGCCGCTAGGCGCACCGCACGCAGCATGCGCACCGGGTCCTCGCGGTAGCGCTGCTCGGGGTCGCCGATCAGCTTCATCAGCCGCGCCTGTACGTCCTCGAAGCCGCCGACGTAGTCGCGCACCGAGAAGTCCTCGATGGCGTAGTACAAGGCGTTGCAGGTGAAGTCACGGCGCACCGCATCGTCCTCGATGCTGCCGTAGACGTTGTCGCGGACCAGGCGGCCGTTGTCCACCTCGCGGTCGCCGCTGCCGTCGTCGACGTTGGCGCGGAAGGTGGCGACCTCGATGATCTCGCGGCCGTAGACCACGTGCGCCAGGCGGAAGCGGCGGCCGATCAGGCGGCAGTTGCGGAACAACTGCTTGACCTGCTCGGGGGTGGCGTCGGTGGCGACGTCGAAATCCTTGGGCTGGACCTGGACCAGCAGGTCGCGGACCGCGCCGCCGACCAGGTAGGCGCCGAAGCCGGCCTCGCGCAGCCGGTACAGCACGCGCAGGGCGTTGGGGCTGATGTCCTTGCGCGAGATGGGGTGCTGATCGCGCGGGATCGCGCGCAGGGTGAATGGCGATGGAACTGGCGGATTGATGATGGCGCTTCCGTATCGGGTTGCGGGATTGCCGAAGGGCGGCGAGACCCATATACTAGCGCGCTGCAATCGACGCGACCAAACGCTCCCTTCGTCTAGTGGTTAGGACGTGGCCCTCTCAAGGCTAAAACAGGGGTTCGAGTCCCCTAGGGAGCGCCATCCTCACTTCGGCTGCAGCGCGACACAGCAAAAACCCCGCCTTGGCGGGGTTTTTTGCGTTTCGGCGCCGGCCACGGCCCGACGCGTCTCATTCCTGGTTGCGCGGGTGTCGATCGTCCTCGGCCAGACGGCTGCAGACGCCAGCACGCCGACCCAAGCCTACCTGGAACGCCGGGGCAGCCCGGGCGACGTGCGCGACCCGGTCGGCATCAGTGCGCACGTACCCACCACCCGCAGGTCGCGGTCAGGCCTGCGCCAAGTCAGGGGCGGCCTCCCCGGCCATGACCGCCACCGGCGCCGATGCGGTCTCCGCCACCGCATCGTGCGCATGCAGGCTCTCCAGATGCCGCACCTGTACCTGCACCTCGGCGTAGCGCGCACCCAACGCCTGCTGCAGGCGCCGCGCGGCATCTTCCACGTACATCAGGTTCTCGCCATTGCGGCGCGCGAACGCCTGTTCGTCGGCGCGCCGCACCGCCGCCTGCACCGGCGTGGCCAGGGCCTGCTCGGCCAGCGCGATCACGCCCTCCGCGTCGAAGCGCACCGCCCGCGCCGACACGCCGACCCGCACCGAGGCCACGCTGCGCTGGCTATGCGGGGTGGCGTGACTGCCGTGCCGGAGCAGCCAGTCCGCCACCGCCTCCCGCGATAGCGAGGCCTGTTCCGGGTGCTGCTGCACGAAGGCCTCGCTGAGCAGTTGCCGCGCCAGCGCCGCCGAACACGGGCAGGTCGAGGAATACAGCAGATCCACGCCGAGTCCGAGCCGGACCACGCCGCCACGCAGCTCGGCGTCGATCCGCAGCGGATACGCCCGCCATCCGGCCAGCCCCGGGCTGCGCAGTGCCGGGCTGCGACGCAGCAGTTCCAGGCGTAGCGACACCCGCGCCGCGGTCGAGGCGCAGTCGGCATGGCTATGCACCATCGCCCGCAGCAACTGCGACAGCCGCGACGGCGACAGCGGCTGCTGTGCGCACTCGTCGAGCAGGCGGTACAGCCGCGACATATGAATGCCCTTGACCTGCGCCGACGGCAGGTCGACGGCGAGCGCGGCCTGCGCCGGCACGGGTGCCGCAGGCGCGCCCTCGCCCATGTCCAGACAGATCGGCAGCGCGATGCCGTCCATGCCCACCCAGTTCAGGGGAGCGGCGATCTGCGAAGGTTCGTCGGCGGCGACATCGGGCAACGGCGAGGGGATCTGCAGGTTCATCGGATCGACGGGAGCGGCAAGGGAGCGAGGGACGGCAAGCAAGGCAGGGCGACAATTGTTATAAAGTAACACAACAAGCGCACACCGATGGGACCGCCCTTCGCACACCTCAGGAATCAATGAATCCCTATGGGCTGCGCGGATCTGCTCACAAGGATTCGCCCAGACCCTCATCCGCCCCTGCGGGGCACCTTCCCCCGAAAAGGGGCCATGGTCCCGGTGGGAGAAGGGAGAGGCCAAAGCCCCTCTCCCACCGGGAGAGGGGTTGGGGTGAGGGTACGACACGCGCAGCGCCACCACCGATCCGGCAATACCTTCAGCCGCCGGGCTACAGACACACCGATCCAGCGATGGCACGCGCGCAGCACGCGCGTGCGTATCGGCCTCAGCCCTGCATCTGCTCCAGTTCCTTGCCCTTGGTCTCGTACACGTAGCGCAGCACGAAGAACACCGACAGGAACGCAGCGACGGTGTAGATGCCGTAGGCGCCGGCCAGGCCGATGCTGCCGAGCAGGATCGGGAAGGTCACGGTGATGGCGAAGTTGGACATCCACTGCGCCGCACCGGCCACCGCCAGGCCGGAGCCGCGGATCTGGTTGGGGAACATCTCGCCCAGCATCACCCACATCACCGGGCCCCAGGACATGTTGAAGAAGACCACGTAGACGTTGGCGGCGATCAACGCCAGCCGGCCCATGCCCGGCGACAGCGCCAGCTTGCCGGCCGCATCCAGCGAGGCGCTGGCGAAGGCGATGGTGACCAGGGCCAGCGACACCGCCATGCCGGCCGAGCCGATCCACAACAGCGGCTTGCGCCCGACCCGGTCGATCAACACCACGGTGATCAGGCAGGCACCGATGCTCAACGCACCGGACAGCACGTTGATCAACAACGCATCGCTCTCGGAGAAGCCCACCGCCTGCCACAACACCGCGCCGTAGTAGAACACCACGTTGATGCCGACCAGTTGCTGGAAGGTGGCCAGGCCGATGCCGATCCACACGATCGGGCGGATCTTGCCGGTGACCTTGCTGACCAGGTCCGACAGCCGCGGCGTGTGCTGGTCGGCCGACAGCGAGGCAGAGATTTCGGTCAGCTTGGTCTGCGCCGTGTTGGCGCCGTACAGCCGGGTCAGCACCGCCAGCGCCTGCTCGCGGCGGCCCTGCACCACCAGGAAGCGCGGGCTCTCCGGAATCGCCAGCAACAGCAGCAGGAACGCGGTGGACGGCAGCGCCTGCATCCAGAACATCCAGCGCCAGGCCGGCTGGCCCAGCCACAGCGCCTCGGTGGACGCGCCGGCGGCCTTGGCCAGCAGATAGTTGCTGAGGAAGGCGCAGAACAGCCCGCCGATGATGGCAATCTGCTGCACCGTGGCCAGGCGCCCGCGGTAGCGCGCCGAGGCGACCTCGGCGATGTAGGCCGGCGACATCACGCTGGCCGCGCCCACCGCGAAACCGCCCATCATCCGCGCCAGCACGAACACCGCCGAGTTGTGCGCCGCGCCGGCGCCCAAGGCCGACAGCAGGAACAGCGCCGCCGAGACGATCAGCACCGTGCGCCGGCCCCAGCGGTCGGCGAGCGAGCCGGCCAGGAACGCGCCGATCGCGCAGCCCAGCAGCATCGAGGCGACCTCGAAGCCAGTGCCGGCGGAACTGGACTGGAAGGTCTGCTTGAGGCCATCGACGGTACCGTTGATGACGCCGCTGTCGAAGCCGAACAGGAAGCCGCCGATGGTGGCGACGCAACTGATCAGGATGATGAGGCGGGTGTTCTCGCCGGCGTCGGCGTGGCGATCGATCGGAACACTGGACATGGGTTCACCTGGTGGCGTGCAAGAGGGAGACGGCCGGCGCGCGGGAGCAGCATGCGCGGCGGCGGCACCGGGCCGCCGCCGCACACCGGTTCAGCGCAGCAGGTACTGGTTGATCAGGTTCTCGTAGGCTTCCTGGCGGCCGCTGCGCTGGGTCGGCTCGCCGGCCTGCGCGGCATGCGTGACGAGGTCGGCGAGCGTGCTTTTGCCGGCGGCGAAGGCCGCGCCGGCACCGCTGTCGAAGCTGGCGTAGCGCTCGCGGCGCCACTGCTCCAGCGGCGAGGCGGTGAGCAACGCGTGGGCGACTTCGAGGCCGCGCGCGAACGCGTCCATGCCGCCGATGTGGGCGATGAACAGGTCCTGCGGATCGGACGACTCGCGGCGCACCTTGGCGTCGAAGTTGAGTCCGCCCGGGGCCAGCCCGCCCTGCCGCAGCACCACCAGCATCGCGCCCACGGTGTCGTACAGGTCGACCGGGAACTGGTCGGTGTCCCAGCCGTTCTGCGGATTGCCGCGGTTGGCGTCGATGCTGCCGAGCAGGCCGGCGTCGCTGGCCACCTGCAGGTCGTGTTCGAAGCTGTGCCCGGACAGGGTGGCGTGGTTGGCCTCGATGTTGAGCTTGAAGTCCTGGTCCAGGCCGTGCTGGCGCAGGAAGCCGACCACGGTGGCGCTGTCGAAGTCGTACTGGTGCTTCATCGGCTCCATCGGCTTGGGCTCGATCAGGAAATTGCCCTTGAAGCCGATGCTGCGCCCATAGTCGCGGGCCAGGGTCAGGAACCGCGCCAGATGCTCCTGCTCGCGTCGCATCTGCGTGTTGTGCAGGCAGGCGTAGCCTTCGCGGCCGCCCCAGAACACGTAGTTCTCGCCGCCCAGTTCCACGGTCGCTTCCAGCGCGGCCTTGACCTGCACCGCCGCGCGCGCGACCACGTCGAAGTCCGGGTTGGTCGCCGCACCGTTCATGTAGCGCGGATGCGAGAACAGGTTGGCGGTGCCCCACAGCAGCTTGACCCCGGTGTCGGCCTGGCGCTGCCTGGCGATGCCGACCATGTGCTTGAGGTTCTTTTCGTACTGGCCGACGTCCTCGGCGTCCGGCGCCAGGTCCACGTCGTGGAAGCAGTAGTACGGCACGCCGAGCTTGGTGAAGAACTCGAACGCCGCATCGGCCTTGGCCTCGGCGCGGCCCAGCGCATCGCTGCCGGCATCCCAGGGATAGGCCCGCGTGCCCGGGCCGAACGGATCGGCGCCGTTGCCGCAGAAGCTGTGCCAGTAGGCCACGGCGAAGCGCAGGTGCTCGGCCATGGTCTTGTCGCCGATGCGCTTGCCGGCGTCGTAGACCTTGAACGCCAACGGATTGTCCGAGGCCTTGCCCTCGAACGGAATGCGACCGATGCCCGGGAAGTATTCCTTGGCGCCGGTGTAGACGGAAGTGCTCATCACGAAGTCCTGGTGCGTTGCGGGGGAAAGGGAATCACGCGGCGTACAGCGGGCCGATGGCCTGCAGATGCCGCTGGAAGCTCTGGTAGTGCGCCTGGTACTGCGCGCCGCGTTGCGCATCCGGCTGCGCGGAGCGCGTCGCATCGTCCTGCTGGTGCTGCAGCACCACCTCGGCCAGGCTGGCGCGCTCGCCCTGCGCCCAGCCATCGGCCCACAGCGCCTGCAGCGCGGCACCGAACGCCGCGCCCTCGGGTTGCGCCGGCACGTGCACCGGCAGCCCGAACAGGTCGGCGATGAGCTGGCGCCAGCCGGCGCTGTTGCTGCCGCCGCCGGTGAGGGAGATGGCATCGAACTGCAGGCCGGCGTCGACGAAGGCGTCGAAACCGTTGCGCAGGCTGTAGCTGGCGCCCTCCATCGCCGCGCGATAGAAATGCGCCGGCGTCGTGTTGTGCAGGTCCATGCCGGTCAGGCAGCCGCGCGCGGCCGGCAGGTTCGGGGTGCGTTCGCCGTTGAAGAACGGCAGCAGCACCAGTCCGTCGGCGCCGGGCGCGGTGGCGGCGAGCAAGGCCTCGCCCTGCCCGGTCTTGATGCCGAACAGGCGCGCGATGGTCTCGGTGGCCACCGTGCAGTTCATGGTGCAGATCAGCGGCAGCCAACCGCCGCTGGAAGAGCAGAACGCGGCCCAGCGTGCGTCCGGGTCGACCACCGGGCGCTCGGCGTAGGCGAACAGCGTGCCGGAGGTGCCCAGGCTCATGCTCAGACGGCCCGGCACCACGTTGCCGGTGCCGATCGCCGCCATCATGTTGTCGCCGCCGCCGGTGGCCACGCGGACCTCGCGCGGCAGGTTCAGCGTCTGCGCCGCGGCGGCGGAGAGAAGGAAACTGGTCTCGGTCGGCACCAGCGGCGGCAGCGCCGCGGCCAGGTCGCGCTGCGGATCGATCGCCTGCAGCAGCGGCGCCGACCATTGCCGGGTGCGCACGTCCAGCCAGCCGCTGCCGGAGGCGTCGCCGACTTCGGCGTAGCGCTCGCCCGTCAGCCAGAAGTTGACGTAGTCGTGGGGCAGCAGCACCGTCGTCATCGCCGCGTAGGCATCGGGACGATGCTTGCGCGTCCACGGCAGCTTGGAGGCCGTGTAGCCGGCCAGGATCGGATTGCCGGCCAGTTCCACGCAGCGCTGCGCGCCGCCGACCGCCTCCATGATCTCCTCGCACTCGCGCTGGGTGCTGGTGTCGCACCACAGCTTCACCGGCGCGGTGACCTGGCCCTGCGCATCCAGCGGCACGAAGCCGTGCTGCTGCCCGGACACCGCGATGGCCCGCACCTGCGACCGCTGTTCGGCGCTCAGTGCGGCGAAGCAGGCGACGATGCCGTCGATCCACCACTGCGCCTGCTGCTCGCGGGTGCCGTCGTCGCGGCTGATCAGGTCCAGCGCATGGCCGTGGGTGGCCACCACCTGCCGGCTGTCGGCATCGTAGGCGAGCAGCTTGACGCTCTGCGTGCCCACGTCCACGCCGATGTACAGACTCATTGCCCTACCCGCCACATCGTGCACGCACCCAGTTCCATCATCGCTCCAGAAGAAAGGCCGGCGTGCGGGGACCGCCCGCCGTGACGCCGAGTGTAGTGCGCACTGCACGCATCACGCAGCGGCGCATGATGACGCTGCGCGTCGCGCGCTGCCAGGCGGCCCGAGCGATGACGTACGCACGCACCGGATCCAGCCACCCTGCAGCCAATTCACGGTCAACGGATGCAGAAGCGGGACACGGATCGAGCCAACGGATGTCATTGCATGCAGGGACGGCCCGTCGCATGCGCGACACGATGACGACTGGCGCGGTCTCGACTCTGCGCAGGAGGTGTCTACACACGGCACCATCTTGATGCGCTGCATCAAACCTGCGCGCAAGGCGTGAGCACGTTGCAGCGGAGCGCATTCGATGCATCCCTTCTCCCCCTGGACCATGGCCCTCTTCGGGGAAGTACCCCAAGGAGCGGATGAAGCGCTGCGCTCCGTACCCTCACCCCAACCCCTCTCCCGAGGGGAGAGGGGCTCAAGCGCACCGCGGCTGCTTCGTTGTCACCGTCACGATCACGCCCACGCGTGTGAACACGCATCCCTTCTCCGATTGGGACCATGGCCCCCTTTTCGGGGGAAGGTGCCCCGCTGGGGCGGATGAGGGTACGGGCGTAGCGCGCATGTTTCGCTGCATCGCGACCCAGTCGGCACGCCACGGCCGCCAGCGTGCGGCAACCGACACTGGCAGCATCTCGCCTCGCGCCAGGCTCATCCGGCCCGCGCCGCGACGGCATGGCCGGTCCCCTTGC
Organism: Xanthomonas sp. LMG 12459; assembly: GCF_009192905.1. NCBI lineage: Bacteria > Pseudomonadati > Pseudomonadota > Gammaproteobacteria > Lysobacterales > Lysobacteraceae > Xanthomonas > Xanthomonas sp. LMG 12459. Next base: position 14,655 of record NZ_NSGT01000024.1, on the reverse strand, counting down.
GCGGCACCTCCAGGGGTTGGCCGCGGTACTCCACGCTGGCGTCGGCCGCGGGTTCGAGCGCGCCGGCATCGTCGCGCGGGCCATCGACGAAGCGCACATGGATGCTGCGCCGGTCCTGCATGCCCGGCCAGCGCCCCTCGCGCGCGCCGATGCGCAGCACGCCCCTGGCCTGGTCCCACAGCAGCGGAATGCGGCTGAACTCGCCCTTCTCGTAGCCGTAGCCGGTGCCGTCGTCCTCGTACAGCGAGAAGCGGCCATCGGCGCCGGCATAGACCACCACGGTCAGCGGTGCGTCCGGGATCTGGTCGACGTACTGCTGCACGCGGGTCATCGGCACGATGGCGCCGGCGCGCACGAACAGCGGCATGCGCTGCAGCGGCGCGGCGGCGTCGATGGTCTGGCCGCCGGCGTGGCGCGCGCCACTGTTGAAGTCGATCCAGTCGGTGCCCGCCGGCAGGTAGACCTTGCGCGAGGTCGCACCGAAGCGGGTCACCGGCGCGACCAGGAACGCCGGGCCGAACAGGTACTCGTCGTCGATGTCGGCGACCTTGGGGTCGTGCGGGAAGTCCATCGGCAGGCCGCGCATCATCACTCCGTCGTGGTGATAGGTGTCGCCGGCGAGCGTGTAGATGTAGGGCAGCAGCGCGTAGCGCAGGCGGCTGTAGTAGGCCATGCTGGCGTAGTACGGCGTGCCTTCCGGCGCGATGTTCCAGATCTCGCGGTACGGGAACTGGCCGTGCGAGCGGAACAGCGGCACGAAGGCGCCGAACTGGAACCAGCGCGTGTTGAGCTCGCGCCACTCGGGCAGGTGCGCCGGGTCCTGGCTTTCGTAGCGCTTCTCCACGGCGAAGCCGCCGATGTCGAAGGTCCAGTTCGGCAGGCCCGACATCGACAGGTTGACGCCGGCGGAAATCTGCTCGCGCATGTCCTCCCAGCGCGAGGCGATGTCGCCGCTCCACACCGCCACGGCGTTGCGCTGGATGCCGGCGTAGCCCTTGCGCGAGAGGATGAATACGCGCTTGCCGTCGGCGGCACGGTCGCCGGCATAGACGCCGTGGGTGTGCGGCAGCGGATAGGCATTGAAGAACTCGGTGGACGGCCCCAGCGCGGTCGGGGTGGTGCGCGCCTTGCGCTCGGCGATGTCCAGGTTGGAATGCACGTCGGGTTCGTCGGCATCCAGCCACCAGGCATCGATGCCCTTGCGGTTGAGCGTCGCGTCGATCTGCCGCCAGTAGATCGCCTGCGCATCGGCCGCGTACGGGTCGTAGAAGGCGTTGGTGTAGCCCTTGCCGATCCAGTCCAGTTCTCCCACCTCGACGTTGCGCCGGTAGATGTGCCCGGCCGCGTCCAGCTCCTTGTAGTGGGCGGTGCTCGGATAGAACTTCGGCCAGACCGAGATCATCAGCTGCGCGTGGCTGGCGTGCACTGTGTTGACCATGCCGTCCGGGTCGGGAAAGCGCGCGCGGTCGAAGGCGTGCGAGCCCCAGGCGTTCTCGGGCCAGTACGACCAGTCGAGCACGATGTTGTCGATCGGCAACTGCCGCCGGCGGTACTCGGCCAGCACGCCGAGCAGCTCGTCCTGGGTCTTGTAGCGCTCGCGGCTCTGCCAGAAGCCGTAGGCCCACTTCGGCAGCAACACGGCCTTGCCGGTCAGCGTGCGGTAGCCGGCGATGACCTGGTCGGCGTTGTCGCCGGCGACGACGTAGTAGTCGATCATCTGCCCCGCTTCGGACCACAGCGACAGGTCGCCGGCTTCGGCCGCCGGCAGCGGGTCGCGATGCAGCAGCGCGATGTAGCTGGGATCGATCAGGTCCCATTCGACCTTGAGGGTATGCCGCTGGCCGGGTTGCAGCTGCAGCGCGAACTCGTGGTGCCAGGGGTTCCAGTTCTGCCGCCAACGGTCGACCAGCAGCTTGCCGTCGACCCACAGCCTGGCGTATTCGCTGGCGTAGAGCGAGAAGGTATGCGTGCCGCCGCGTTCGGCCTCGATCTGGCCTTCCCAGCGCACCTGCATGCGGCGCTTGTCGCCGGGCTTGGCCGCGGCGGGGAATTTCGCCAGGTCCTTGATGTATTGATAGTCGATGTCGGCTTCGCGACGCTCCAGCACCGGCTTGCCGTCGATCGCGTAATGCGCGGTCAGCGCACCGGGCTTGCCGTGCGCGTCGTACAGGCGCAGCGTCGCCGGCAGCGGCTGCAGCCCGCGCGGATCGCCGAAGCGGGTGATCGCGTTGTTGTCCCAGAGGATCCCGTAGTTGCGGCTGGACACGAGGTACGGCACCGCCATGTCGAGATTGCTCTGCAGCAGTTCGATGTCGTGGCCCTTCTGGTTCATCCAGCCCTGCTGGTGCTGGCCGAACCCGTAGAAGGCCTCGTCGGGCGGCGAGACGAAGCGCTGGCGCACGCTCAGGTAGTGGCGGCCCTCGACCTGCAACGGCGCGAAGCTGCGCCCGCCCGCCACTTCCGCCAGCAGCGGCGTGCCCTGCGCATCGCTGAAGCCGACATGGCCGTCGACGGTGGAGACCTGCGCGGTCATCCGCGCGGTCTTGAGCTGCACCGTGTCGCCGTGTTGCTCCAGCGTAAAGCCGGTGTCGCCCTGCACCGGCACCCGCATCAGGCTGGGTGTGCGCTGGAATGCGCCGGTCGGATCGGCACTGACCCGGACGATGCCGCGGTCGATCACCTGCAGGCGTACCGGCGCGGCGCCCTTGCCGCTGGGATGCACGGTGACGCCATCGGCATCGCGGGTCACCTGCTGCGCGGCGGCGGACGCGGCGACCGCGAGCAACGCCAGCGCCAACAGGCGTGGCAACGAAGGCGGCAGGCAACGGTTGGCGTGGTGCATGGTCACTCCCTTGGAAAGTCACGCGGCATGGCGCGTCTGGCGCCGCCGCATGGTCAATACGTCGCCAGGGTGACGCGCAGCAATTGCGGCACGTCGGAGAAGTTGAGCCCGTAATCGGTCTGGTCGCCGTTCCAGTTGCGCCGGAACCGCCATTGCTCGCCCTCATACTCACCCTCCTCCACCCGGTCGTAGAGCATGTCCGTGGTCGCCGCGCTGGCCGGATGCAGGGTCACCCGCGCATGCTGGGCGGTGATCAGGAAGGTGTCCGGGCCGAGTTCGGCGATCAGCGCCGCGCCGATCGGCGCAGGATTGCCGGGCGGCTCGCCCTGGAACCAGAACTGCGGCACGCCGTAGGTGACGGTGGCGCTCCAGCGCGCGTTGAGCGGCAGTTCCTGCACCGCCTGGCCCGGCGCCTCGGCGGTGCCGTGCAGCTTGCCGGCGGCCGCGGCGCGGGCGAACACGCGCATGCCCATGCCCACCGCGCGATAGCCCAGCGCGAACGGCGCCAGCGCCTGCGCGTCCACGCGCTTGGCACCGAGCGGATCGTTGGAGTAGCCGCTGTAGTCGACGCCGAAGGTGGACCAGCCGATGCCGTCGTGGCCCAGCGCCGGATACAGATAGCGCGCGTACTCGGGACGGTTGCCGGTCTCGGCGACGAACAGCGCGTTGTCGGGACGCGCGTAGCGCTGCAGCACCGTGGTGTACAGCGGATACTCGGGCATGTAGATGTCCGGCGCCAGCAGATCGATGTGCGGCGCTGCCGCCTTCCACACGTCGAGCACGTTATCGGTGGGGCCGCCGCTGGCGTACTGCCCGGGCTGGCCGGGATTGAACGGGCCGCGCAATGCCGCATTGACGTAGATCGGCAAGGGATACGCGGCCTTGCCAGCCTCGGCGATACGGTCGATGAAGTGCGCGATGTGCCAGGCATGGAAGATCTCGTCGGCCTCGGCGCCGAACACCTGCGCCCAGTTGCCCGGCGGCTTGCCGAGCCGCTGCAGCAATGCCTGCGGCACCGGGCCGTCGAACACGCGCTGCGCCATCGGCGAGAAATCGCGCGCACTGCCGTAGGTGCCCGGCTCGTTCTCGGCCTGCACCATGATCACGGTGTGCTGCGGATCGGCCTGGCGCAGATGCCGCATGAAGGCGACGAACGCTTTGCGATCGGCCTGCAGCGTGGCCGGCGCCAGCGGCGACAGCGAACCCAGGCGTCGCCCGTCGCGCGTGACCACGCGCGGAAAGCGCGCATCGTCGGTCTTGACCCAGTGCGGCGCGTAGTTTGGGCCGTTGTTCTTCCAGGTGCCGAACCACACCAGCACCAGCCGCACCCGTTGCGTGCGCGCCTGCGCCAGCAGGGTATCGACGAAGGAGAAATCGAAGCGACCCTCTTCCGGTTCCACCTGTTCCCAGGCGATCGGCACCTGCACGGTGTTCGGCCCCAGCGCGTGGATCGCCGGCCACACCTGCGCCAGCGCCGCCGGATAGTTGCTGGAGTTGTTGACCTGCGCGCCGAGGATCAGGAACGGTGCGCCGTCGACCAACAAGGCATGCCGACCGTCGCTGCTCACCAGGCGCGGGATCGGTGCCTGGGCCGGCGCCGATGTCGCGGCAGCGGGCGCGTGCGTCTCCGCCGGCGGTGCATCCGACGCGGCCTGGCAGGCGCTCAGCAGCAGCGACAGCAGGACCGGCAGCCGCCATGCGGTGCGAAACGCGCGCGACAGCGATCCGGTTCTTCGCATGCGGCCGGTGCCCTGCCTCACCAGTCGTCGCTGCGGAACGGGCCCACCGGCAACTGCTCGCGGTTGACCAGGTTGGCATCCTCGGGGTTTTCACTCCAGGCGTAGCGCAGTGCCTGCGGCTGCGGCACCGCGTCGCTGCGGACCACCACCTGGTCGCCCTCGATCCGCGCCTGCGCCGGATGGAAGCGGCGATCGGCGCCGGCCAGGGCGAAGCCACGCAGCACAGTGCCGCCGCTACGCACCGCCAGGGTGCTGCCCATCAAGTCGAACATCACCCGCGCCTGGCCATCGGCGAACGTGGCGCGCGCGAACGCCGGCGCGCTGTAGACCAGGGTTTCGCCGTAGGCCACATGGCGTGCGACCAGCGCCAGGCGATGCCCCACGTCCTGCTTGTTGGGGGGATGGATGTTGTCCGGCGTGCCGATGTCGATGGTCACCGCCTGCCCGGTGGCCGGCAGCGCCAGCGTCCTGGTCTGCGATTCGCGCAGTTGCGCCCACGGACTCAGGTCGCCCTGGTCGTTGCCCGCCTTCCAGTTGGCCAGTTGCACCCACAGGAACGGCAGCTGCGGCTGTCCGCGCTCCTGCCGCCAGCGCCCGATCAGCGAGGCGAACTGCTCGCGGTAGCGCAGCGCGCCATACGGGTAGGCGTTGCTCTCGCCCTGGTACCAGATCACGCCCTTGACCGGGAACGGCTGCAAGGGATGGATCATCGCGTTGTACAGCAGCGTCGGCACCTGGTTCTTGTCGTCGTTGGCGGCCAACGTGACCTGACCTGGGCGGAACTGCCAGTCGCCGGCCAGCGAACGCGGCTGGCCACCGTCGGGCTGCACGAAGAACGCCGTCGCATCGCCGGGAATGCCGCCGAAGCCGCCGGTATCCAGGATGCGGATCGCGATGTGGTTGACGCCGGCGCGCAGCGCTGCCGGCGGCACGCGGTAGCGGCGCGGCTCGGTGTAGCGCCCTTCGGTGTGGCCGACCTCCACGCCGTTGACGTAGGTGGTGTCGGCATCGTCGGCCGGGCCGATGCCCACGACGGCGCCGGTCTTGGCTTCGGCTGCACTGAGGGTAAAGGTGGTGCGATACCAAGCGACGCCGTCCATGCCGACGTAGCCATGCTGTTCCCACAGCCCCGGCAGCGGCTGGCGGTCCCAGTCGCGGTCGTCCAGATCGGCGGCGGACCAGCCGGCATCCGCATCCGCGGTGGTCGGCTGTGGCCAGCGCGCCACGCGCCGCCGGGTCTCGCCGAGGTCCTGTGCGTCCTTGGCCTGCATCTGCGCGATGCGCGTGCGCACCTGCGCCGCGTCCACGCCCGGCGAGGCCGCGTCCATCCAGGCCTCGATCGCACTGCCGCCCCAGGTGCTGTCGATGATGCCGATCGGCACGCCGGTGTGCTGGCGCAGGTCGCGCGCGAAGAAATACGCCACCGCCGAGAATGCGCCGGCGGTGGCGGGCGTCGCCGCAACCCAACTGCCGCCGGGCAGCCGTGGCTGCGGCTGCGCCGACCAGGCCTTGGGCACCTTGAAGTTGCGCAGTTGCGGATCCGTCGCCGCCGCCACTTCGCGCGCGCCGTCGCGCGCCTGCGCCAGCGACCACTCCATGTTGGACTGGCCGCTGGCCAGCCACACGTCGCCGATCAGCACATCGCCGATGCGGCGCTGGCTGCCGTCGCCCTGCACCTCCAGCACGTACGGGCCACCGGCCGCATGCGCCGGCAACTGCAGTCGCCAGCGGCCATCGCGGCCCGCGACCGCACTGGCGCTGGCACCGTCCAGGCGCGCCTGGATGCGTGCGCCAGGCGTGGCCCAACCCCAGACCGGAATCGGTGCATCGCGCTGCAGGACGGCGCCGTCGGCGAACAGCAACGGCAGTTGCAGCTCCGCCGCGGCCGGCCATGACGCGAACGCCAGCGCCAGCAGCGCCAGGCGAACGGTGGGATGCAGCGGTCTTGTCATGAAGCGGTTCCTGCGTCGGGAGAAAAAGCCGGCCGCAGCCACCTGCCTTGCCGCAGGCGGTCCGCGTGCCGGAGACGGCTGCGCGCCTACCAGTTGGCGCGCAGCACCAGCGAGTAACGACGATCGTTGACGAACCAGCTGCGCGTGTACAGATGCCGGTCGACCTCGCCATCGCTGTAGGAGGTCGGCCCCATCAGCACCTTGGTCTCCGCGTTGGTGATGTTGTTGGCCTGGATGCCCAGTTGCAGGTGCGGCGAGAACCGATAGAACACCGAGCCGTCGAGCTGGCCGTAGTCGTCCGACCAGGTGGGCAGCTTGGTCGACACGTCGCTGGCGGTCAGCAGATAGCGCGAACGCCAGTTGTAGGCCAGGCGCACCGACAGCGGGCCCTTCTCGTAAATGCCGGCGAGGTTGTAGCTGCGCCGCGACAGGCCTTCCAGCGGCAGCGCCACGCCGGTCACGGTGGTCTTGGTGTAGGGATCGGTGGCCGTGTTCACGCCGCCGCTGCTGTCGACGAAGGTGAAGTTGGCATTGACGCCGAAGCCGCTCATCCAGCCCGGCAGCGAATCGAAGAACTGGGTGTAGCCGTACTCGAAGCCGCGGATGCGGCCCTTGTCCATGTTGTACGGACGCGTCACCAGGAAATCCTGGCCGCCGTAGTTCTCGGTGACGGTCTGGTTGGAGAAGTAGTCCTTGACGCTCTTGTAGAACAGCGTCACGTACATCATGTCGCTGCTGTCGAAGTACCACTCCAGCGCGGCGTCGTACTGGTCGGCCTTCATCGGCTTGAGGTTGGGGTTGCCGGCGGAGCCGGTCCAGTCCTTCAGCGAGCCGTCGTCGTTGACGGTGGCCGTCAGCAGCAGATACGGCTGCAACTGGGTGTAGTCCGGCCGCGCCATCGCCTTGGACGCGGCAAGGCGCAGCTGCAGCGCATCGGAGAACTTGAAGCGCAGGTTCAGGCTCGGCAACACGTCGGTGTAGCTGCCGCGCGCGTCGTTCGGGAAGTACTGTCCGTAGTACTGGGCCTTGAGCACGTCCGAGGCCGAGGTGGCGGACAGGTCCGGATACTGGCCGTAGCCCGAGGCCTCGGTCCTGGTCTGTACCACGCGCACGCCGATATTGCCGTCCACCGGCACGCCCAACGCGGTGTCGTTGCCGAAGTACATCACCATGTACGCGGCCTGGGTGCGTTCGAACTGGCGGTTGGTGTCCTGCAACTGGTACTGGTCCGGTGACCAGCCATAGCCGCGCAGTGCGACGATCTGCTCGATCAGCGCCGAGGTGCCGGCGTAGTCCTTGACCGCGCTGTTGCGCGGGAAATACAGGTTGTTGGGCACGCGCACCTTGCCGCGCAGCAGGTTCGAAAAGGAATACAGCGACGAGGACGCGGTCATGTAGCTGGCCAGGTCGGCCAGGCCGGTGGCGGTGCCGGGGATGGTCGCCCAGTTGTCGCTGATCACGCCCCAGTTGTAGCCGGAATTCTTGTTGGTCTGGGTGCGGTCGGTGGCGCGGATGCCGGCACGGAAGGTGCGCAGCCACGGGTTGTCGTCGTAGCTGTACTCCAGGTCGAAGCGCGTGGCCAGTTCGCGGCCGCGGTTCTTGGCAAGGTGATCCATCGCCGCGCTCCAGAAGTAGTTGGAGGGGTCGGCGGTGTAGCTCGGGTCGGCCAGGGTCACTGCGGGATACGTGCCGCTGAGGTCGAAGGTCAGGCCCGGCAGATAGATCGAACTGAACAGGGTGAAATCCAGGGTGTCGCTCTGCGACTGCACCAGTTGCATGTCGCCGCGCACGGTCAGCCGGTCGGTCAAACGATGGGTGAAGCCGCCGGACAGATCGGAGGTGGTGGTGCTCTGCCGGGCGTAGCGGTTGTCGGTGTAGAAGCGCACGCCGTCGTTGCCGGTGACGTTGCCGCGCCAGGAACTGGACGCCGGCGACCCGCTGACGAAACGGCCTGCGTCGTCGTAGGTGAAGGTGGTACCGGGTGCCGGCGCGATGGCGTTGGTGTCGTCGTTGAAGAACGCCGCGCGCTCCTGCCAGTTCATGTCGTAAGACGAGCGCAGGTATTGCACGTAGAGGTCGGTGGCGTCGCTGGGCCGCCACTGGAAGGCGGCCGCCACGCCCTTGCGCTTGCGTTCGAACTCCAGCTGCCGCCAGTTGACACCTCCGGGCACGTAGACCTTGTCGAAGCTGGTGCCAGCCAGCAACGCGGGATCGGTGCGGCGCACGAACGGTTCCACCTGGATGCCGTCGCTGCGCGTGGCCAGTTCCGAGTGCGCCACATCGAGCATGAAGCCCATTTCGCCCAGGCCGGTGTTCCAGCGATCGCTGAACAGGAACGAGCCCGACGGCTTGTAGGTCTTGCTCAGGTCGCCGTAGTTGACGTCGGCGGTGAAGCCGATGACCCGGCCCGGCTGGTCGAACGGCATGCGCGTGCGCAGGTTGACCGTGCCGCCGAGGCCGCCTTCGATGATCTCCGCCGAGGGGTTCTTGTACACGTCCACGCCGGCCATCAGTTCGGCCGGCACGTCCTCGAAGCTGAGCCCGCGTCCGCTGGCGGCGCTGAAGCTGTCGCGACCGTTGAGTTCGCCGCGCACCTGGGTCATGCCACGGATCATCACCCCACTGCCTTCGGCCGAGAAGTGGTCCGGGTCGTTGCGCGCCATGAAGTGATCGATGGTCACGCCGCTGACCCGCTGCAGGGTCTCGGTGACGCTGCGGTCCGGCAATGCACCGATGTCCTCGGCGCTGACCGAATCGACGATCTGCTCGGCATCGTGCTTGATCGACTGCGACTTGATCAGGCTGCCGCGCACGCCCTTGACCTCGACCGCATCGAGCTGGGTCACCGGGTCGCCCTTCTTGCGCGCGGCAGGCTGCGCGCGCGCAGAGTCCGCCTCCTGCGCCAATGCCTGTGCGCTGAGCAGCAGGCCGATGCTCAGCGCGATGAGCGAATGCGGCAAAACACGGGGACGACGTGACGCTGCGGTCGGCAGAGCCGGACCACAAGAATGCTGCGATGCCATGCTGTTTCCCTCCCAGGAGACATGCACACAGACACGGGCGACGGTCGCACCAGGGCGCCGTCCTGCGAGTTGTGACGGCGTCGGTCTCAGCCGCTGCCGTATCGGATGGCGCCGCTGCGCAGAGTGGCAGGCCGGTCGCTACCGCGATCGGCCGAGACTAGGAATGCACTTGGCGTGAAACAAATGAAAAATTCCCGTCAATCTATGCGATTCCAGACTAGCGGGATGCGCACCACGGCATGTCTACGAAATCGTCCGCTTGTGATATCGCAGCGCCCGCGGCGGCCTTCAAACGCTTGCCGCCCGTTCGGGATACAGCCGCTTGGCGGCATTGCGCAGAGCCAGCAACACGCGTTCGGCGCCAGGCGGCAACAGATAGTCGCGACGGCGCACGATGCCAAACGATTCCATGCGCACGCCCAGCGTGATCGGCAACACGGTCAGCAGCTTGGCCTGCACGTACGGCGCCACCGCCTCGGCCGGCAGCGCGGCCAGCAGGTCGCTGCCGCGCAGCAGGCTGGTCATCACCGGCAGCGACGAGGTCTCGATGACATTCTGCGGCGCCGGCACCGCGTGCTCCAGGAACATCGCGTCCAGGCGCGCACGCAGCACGCTGTCGGCCGGCGGCAGCACCCAGCCGTAGCGGGCCAGGTCGGCATGGCGCAGGTCGGCGCGGGTGGACAGCGGGTGGCCGGCGCGGGCGATCACCGAGTGCGGCTCGTCGGCCAGCGGCTCGAACTCCAGCGCCTCGGCGCCGTAGGGGCCGAGGATGCGCCCGATCACGATGTCGAGTTGGCCGTCGAGCAGCTTGGCCACCAGCGGCCGGCTGTAGTCCATCTCCACCCGCACCAGGATGCCGGGGAACTCGCGCTTGACCTCGGCGATGGCCTGCGGCACCAGGTTGGTGCCCGGATTGACCACGGTGCCGATCGAGACCTGGCCCATGCGCCCCTCGCACAGCGCCGCGATCTCTTCCTGGGCGCGGCCGATCTCCGACATCGCCGCGCGTGCGCGGCGGATCAGCACCTGCCCATACCAGGTCGGTTCGACCCCGCGCGCGTGGCGCTCGAACAGCTTCACCCCCAGCAGGTCCTCCATTTCCGCCAGCAGCTTGGACGCCGCCGGCTGGGTCATGCTGGCCGCCTCGGCCGCGCGCAGCACCGAGCGATGCTCGTGCAACTGCAGCAGCAGCAACAGATGCCGGGTCTTCAGGCGCGCGGCGTTGAACCAGGGATTGGCGGAAGCATTCATCGTGGGCGGGCGTCCTGGGGGAGCGGAGCCGCGTATTCGGCGGCGGAATAGAATATGCCTAAAATTTCATTTGCAGAGCATAGCTCACGCGCGCAGGCTACGGCCCATCGCGCCCCCGCTGGCGTCGCCGTCGTCGGGCACCGGCCTGCCGGCTGCGGAGGCCGTCGGGTGGGGCCAGCGCGCCGACGCATGGCGCGGACTGCAGCGGCCCCGCCGTCCGGTCCCGCCGCTGCGCCGCGCTGGCCGGGCGCCTCCGTCACCGTCGTTTCTGCCAGGTATTCCGATGTCCGCCGCCTCCCCGTTCCGACTCCCGCTGATCGCGATCCTGCGCGGTCTCACTCCCGAGGACGCGCTGGCGCACGTCGGGGCGCTGGCCGACGCCGGCTATGACGCGATCGAGATCCCGCTCAATTCACCGCGCTGGGCCGACAGCATCGGCCCGGCCGCGCAGGCGTTCGGACAGCGCTGCTGGATCGGCGGCGGCACGGTGCTGCAGATCGGCGACGTCGACGCCCTGGCCGATCTGGGCGCGCGCTTCATCGTCACCCCCAACACGCGCCCGCCGGTGATCCGCCACGCGGTGGCGCGCGGCCTGCAGGTGGTGGCCGGCTTCGCCACCGCCACCGAGGCGTTCGACGCGCTGGATGCCGGCGCGCAGATGCTCAAGCTGTTCCCCGCCGCCACCTACGGCCCCGGCCACGTGCGCGCCCTGCGCGCGGTGCTGCCGGCGCAGGTGCCGCTGTTCGTGGTCGGCGGCGTCAACACCGAGACCCTGCACGACTACCTCGGCGCGGGCGCGATCGGCGCCGGCATCGGCGGCGAGCTGTACCGCCCCGGCCAGTCGCTCGCACAGACCCAGGCGCACGCCGCCGCCTTCCGCCACGCCTATCTGGACCGCGCATGAAGATCGTCCGCCTCACCACCTACCACGCCGCGCCGCGCTGGCTGTTCCTGAAGATCGAGACCGACGAGGGCATCACCGGCTGGGGCGAGCCGGTCATCGAAGGCCGCGCGCGCAGCGTCGAGGCCGCGGTGCGCGAACTCGGCGACAGCCTGATCGGCAAGGACCCGGCGCGGATCAACGACATCTGGCAGATGCTCTACCGCGGCGGCTTCTACCGCGGCGGCCCGATCCTGATGAGCGCCATCGCCGGCATTGACCAGGCGCTGTGGGACATCAAGGGCAAGGCGCTGGGCGTGCCGGTGTACGAACTGCTCGGCGGGCGCGTGCGCGACCGCATGAAGACCTACCGCTGGGTCGGCGGCGACCGCCCGGCGGCGACCATCGCGCAGATCCAGGGCTACCGCGACCTCGGCTTCGACACCTTCAAGTTCAACGGCACCGAGGAAATGAAGCTGATCGACGGCCCGCGCGCGGTGGATGCGGCGGTGGCCAAGGTGGCGCAGATCCGCGAGGCGTTCGGCACCGCCATCGACTTCGGCATCGACTTCCACGGCCGCGTCGCCGCGCCGATGGCGCGCGTGCTGCTGCGCGAACTGGAGCCGTTCAAGCCGCTGTTCGTCGAGGAACCGGTGCTGCCCGAGCAGGCCGAGTACTACCCGCGGCTGGCCGCGTCCACGCCGATCCCGCTGGCGGCCGGCGAGCGCATGTTCTCGCGCTTCGACTTCAAGCCGGTGCTGCAGGCCGGCGGCCTGTCGCTGCTGCAGCCGGATCTCTCGCACGCCGGCGGCATCACCGAATGCCTGAAGATCGCCAGCATGGCCGAGGCCTACGAGGTCGGCCTGGCGCCGCACTGCCCGCTCGGCCCGGTGGCGCTGGCCGCCTGCCTGCAGGTGGATTTCGTCTCGCACAACGCGGTGCTGCAGGAACAGAGCATCGGCATCCACTACAACGAAGGCGCCGACCTGCTCGACTACGTGCTCAACAAGGACGACTTCGCCTGCGACAATGGCGGCAGCATCGCCGCATTGCCCAAACCGGGCCTCGGCGTGGAGATCGACGAGGAGCGCCTGCGCCATGCCAACGCCAACCCACCCGACTGGCACAATCCCATCTGGCGTCACGCCGACGGCAGCATCGCCGAGTGGTGAGCCGATGAACACCTCTCTTCCGCCCCGCCACACCGCCACGCTGGCGGTGGACAGCCGCTGTGCGCATGGTGAGGGCATGCTGTGGTGCGAACGCCGCGGCGTGCTGTTCTGGGTCGACATCAGCGGCCGCCGCCTGTGGCGCCACGATCCCGCCAGCAACGTCAGCCGCCATTGGGACCTGCCCGATCGCCCCGGCTGCCTGGGCCTGTTCGACGACGGCCGCCTGCTGCTGGCGCTGGCCAAGGGCGTGTACGCGGCCGATCCGGATGCCGCCGCCGAGGCCGACAGCGCGCTGCCGCTGCAGCATCTGGCGGACGTGGAGCCGGAACGCGACGACACCCGCAGCAACGACGGCCGCGCCGATCGCCACGGCAACTTCGTATTCGGCACCATGAGCGAACGCGAGGACCAGGCGCCGGTCGGCAGCTTCTACCAATGGTCGGCGCGCCACGGCCTGCGCCGCCTGCCGCTGCCGGGCGTGGCCATTCCCAACGCGATCTGCTTCAGCGCCGACGGCCGCACCCTGTACTACTGCGACTCGGTGCAGCCGCGCATCCTGTGCTGCGACTACGACCCGGACAGCGCGCACACAGCCAACAGCCGCGTGTTCGCCGAACTGGACCATGCCGGCGCCGAGCCGGACGGTGCCATCGTCGACGCCGAAGGCCACCTGTGGAACGCGCAATGGCGCGCCTGGCAGGTGGTGCGCTACCGCCCCGACGGCAGCGTCGAGCGGCGTGTCGCCCTGCCGGTCAAGCATCCCACCTGCCCCGCCCTGGGCGGCGCCGATGGCGGCACGTTGTACCTGAGCACCTCGCGGCAGGATCACAGCGAGGACGAACTGGCACGCACGCCGCAGGCCGGCGGCGTGTACGTGGCCGCGGTCGGCATCGCCGGCCTGCCCGAAGGACGCATCGCCAGCGCATGATCGTCGTCGATTGGGGGACCAGCAGCCTGCGCGGCTATCGGCTCGACGCCGACGGCGGCATTCTCGACCAGCGCCGCAGCGACCAGGGCATCGCCGCCTGCCAGGGCCGCTTCGCCGCGACCTTGGCCACCCTGATCGACGGCTGGGACGGCGACATCGTCCTGTGCGGGATGATCGGTAGCCGCAACGGCTGGATCGAACTGCCGTACGCGCCCTGCCCGGCCGACGCTGCCGCCCTGGCCGCGGCGATGCAGCCACTGCAGGATCCGGCCCTGCCCGGCCGCACGCTGTGGTTCGTGCCCGGCGTGGCCAGCGACGCCGACGCCGTGCCGGACGTGATGCGCGGCGAGGAGACCCAACTGATCGGCCTGCTCGCGTTGCTTGCGCAGGAACCGCCGACGACCGAGGTCCACCACGTCTGCCTGCCCGGCACCCACAGCAAGTGGGTGACCCTGCAGGACGGGCGCATCGCCTCGCTGGCGACGATGATGACCGGCGAGCTGTACGCGCTGCTGCGCACGCACAGCCTGCTGGCGCGGCTGATGGACGCCGACGACAGCGCCTTCGATGCGGCCGCGTTCGACGCCGGCGTGCAGCGCAGCGGCGACCCCGGCGGGGTGCTGCACCACCTGTTCGGCGTGCGCAGCCTGGGCCTGTTCGAACGCCTGAGCGGCGCCGCGGCACCGTCCTACCTGTCCGGCCTGCTGATCGGCCACGAACTGCGCGCGCACCCCACCTTGCCGCCGGTGGTGCATCTGGTCGGCGGCAGCGGCCTGCTGGCGCGCTACGCGCATGCGCTGGCCGCGCTCGGCAGCCGCGTGCGCACCCACCCCGAGGATCTGGCCGCGCGCGGCCTGTATCGGCTGGC